>NZ_JBHUYE010000003.1:0-234309 GCF_042668835.1 Specibacter sp. NPDC057265 | reverse complement strand
GAGTACCACACCATGGGCGGGGGGGCGCCGGTGGGGCCCCCCCCCACGCCCATTTCACAACTGCTACTTGGGGCTTGCTGCGGACTCCACCTTGATGGAGCCGTCAATGATGCCCTTCTTGATTTCCTCAAGCTGGGACTTGGTGTCTGCACTGACCTCGGCGTCGAAATCGTGGAACGGGGCCAAGGCTACACCCTCATTTTCCAAGGTGCCAACGTACGGGGTGGGGTCAAACTTGCCGTCGACGTCGTCGGCAACAATGGACTCCACGGCTTCACCCATGGTCTTGATGACCGAGGTCAGCAGCACCTCCTTGTAGGCGGGGGCCGTGAGGTAGCCGTCGGAGTCGACCCAGATCAACTTGGCGTCCTTGCCGGAGCCGTTGGCAGCCAAAATGGCATCGCCTGCGCCCTTGCCCAGCGGGCCGGCCACCGGCATGATCACATCGGCACCTTCGGAGAGCAGGTTGTTGGTGATCTTGGTGCCCTCCTGAATGATTTCAAAGGTGTTGGCGAAGGAGCCCTGCTGCGTCTTGGCGTCCCAGCCCAAAAGGGCCACGTCCTTGCCCTGCTTCTCGTTGTAGTAGTCCACACCGGCAGCAAAGCCGTCCATGAAGATGGTCACGGTGGGGATGTTGATGCCACCGAAGGTGCCCACCTTGCCGGTCTTGGACGTGGCGGCGGCGGTGTAGCCGGCCATGAAGGCAGCCTGCGCCGTGTCATACACGATCGGCTTGACGTTGGGGGCATCAATGCTGTTGTCATCGACAATGGCATAGTGCAGGTCCGGGTTGTTCTTGGCGGCCTCGCCCGTGGCCTCGGCCAGCAGGTAGCCCACGGTCACCGTCAGATCGCAGCCGGCGCTGGCCATGGTGGCCAGGTTCGGGGCAAAGTCGGAGGTGCTGGCAGACTGGGCTTCCTTCATTTGGATGCCCAGATCGGCCACGGCCATTTCCAGGCCCTCGTAGGAGGACTGGTTGAAGGACTGGTCGTCGAATCCGCCGGAGTCGGAGACGATGCAGCCCAGGAAATCGGCGGCAGCGGGGTTGGCGCCGTCCTCGCCGCCCGGTGCCGGCGGAGCCTCGCCGCAGCCGGTGAGCATCAGGGCAAGCGCGCTGAGCGCGACGGTTCCAACAACTGTGCCGCGCTTGGCGGTTGAGAGAAGCAGGTTTTTCAAGATTCCTCCATGGGGTGTATGGCCACTGTGCAGGAAAGGACGCCCCACGCTGGCCGCGTCATGGGCCGCACCCCCGCTTCGAAGAAATCCGGTTGGCTGGGTCCAGGCACGCGTGCAGTGGCGCACCCCTGCATTGCGGTGCTAGAAATACCCTAGTGTGCTCTTGCTACTGCTTGGTAGAGTACCGCGTTTTCCACGCCGCATTGTTGGGCAACCGTTATATAAGCCCTGCCGCCGCCGGCCGCTCCTAGTGCTCGGCGGGGGCGCGAAGGGTACGCAGTGCTGCGGCCGTAAGGACCCGGATTCCCACCGACAAGGCGCGTTCGTCGACAATGTAGTCCCCGCGGTGCAGATCGTATTCCTCACCGCCGGGCACATGCGTGCCCAGCCGCATCAAGGTCCCCGGGATGCCCTGGAGGAACCAGGCAAAGTCCTCCCCACCCATGGACTGGGGGGCCAGGACCACTGAATCCTCCCCCAGTTCATTGCGCGCCGCGGCCTCCACCACCGCCGTTTCATGTTCGGAGTTGACCACCGGCGGCACGCCCCGGGTATGTTCCAGGCTCACTTCGACGCCGTACGGCGCGGCGACCTGCTGCACCACGTGGTCGAGCAGTTCGCCGGCAGCGTGCCAGGCCTCCCGGTCCAAACAGCGCATGGTTCCGCTCAGCACGCCGCTGGCGGGGATGGCGTTGGGCGCCGAACCGGCATTGAGCTGGCCCCACACCACTGAAACACCGCTGCGGACATCGACGCGGCGCGAAAGCACCGCCGGGACGTTGATGGCTATCTGGGCCAGGGCAAAAACCAGGTCCTCGGTCAGGTGCGGGCGCGAGGTGTGGCCGCCGCGGCCTGCCAGTTCGATTTTTATGGTGTCCGAGGCGCTGGTGATGGGGCCGATGCGGGTGCCGATCCTGCCCACCTCGATCCGCGGATCGCAGTGCAGTGCCATGATGCGGGGAACGCCGTCGAGCGCGCCCTGGTCAATGCAGGCCAGGGCTCCGCCGGGCATGGTTTCCTCGGCAGGCTGGAAAATGATCCGCACGCGTCCGCCCAGCGGGCTGTGTTCATGCATTTTGGCCAGCACCAGCGCGATCCCCAGCATGGCGGCGGTGTGGAAATCGTGGCCGCAGCCATGGGTGACCCCGTGGTTGCGGGAGGCAAAGGGCAGCTGGGTTTCCTCCACAATGGGCAGGGCATCAATGTCCCCGCGCAGGGCCGTGGCAATGGGCCCCTCCCCCACATCCACAATCACACCGGTGCCGGCCAGGCGGCGCGGGGACAGGCCGGCGTCGCGGAGGCGGTCATAGATCTTGTTGGTGGTGCGGAACTCCTGAAACGACAGTTCCGGGTGGGCATGGAGGTCGCGGCGGAACTCAATGACCTCATCCAACAGAGGTTCCAGCCAGGGGCCGATGAGTTCAGTTGCTTCTGTTTCCAGCGAGTAGTTGCGCACCCCACAAACTCTAACCATGTCCCCCCGTCATGTCCGCATTGGCGGACGCCGCGTTACATCCGCGCCTGCGCAGGCGCCTACAGCACGCCCGTCTCGCCCTGTGCCTTCAAACCGTCCACGGCTTTCTTGACCAGTTGCGAATGCGCCCGGGTGGTGACCAGCAGGGCATCCGGGGTGTCCACCACCACCACGTCCTGAATGCCAATCAAGGCAATCACGCGGGTGGTGTCGGTGACCACAATGCCTGTGCTGTCCTCGGTGAAGACGCGTGCGCCTTCACCGATGACCTTGACGTTTTTGTTCTCGGCGGCGCTGCTCAGCCGTGCAATGGCGGCGAAGTCCCCCACGTCGTCCCAGCTGAAGTCCGCCGGTATCACCGCCACGTCACCGGCGTCGGCCGCCGGTTCCGCCACCGCATAGTCAATGGCAATTTTGGGCAGGGTGGGCCACACCCGGTTCTTCACCGCCACCCGCTCCGGAGTGTCCCAGGCGAGGGCCATTTCCATCACACCCTCATACAGGGTTGGTTCATTGGCTTTGAGATGGCGCAGCATCAATTCCACCGGGGCCACGAACATGCCGGCATTCCAGCTGTAGTCGCCGCTGGCAAGGTACTTTTCAGCGATCTCCTCACTGGGCTTTTCCACGAATTCCTCCACGGCGTGGGCACTGGGCGCACCCTTCACATTCAGGGCAGCGCCCATGCGGATGTAGCCAAAGCCCGTGGAAGGGTGTGTGGGCTTGATGCCAATGGTGACGATCTTTCCCGTGGCCGCCGTCCGGATCGCCTCACGGACGGAGTCCTGGAACTTTTCCACCGGACTGATGACCTGGTCGGCCGCGAAGGAGCCCATGATGGTGTCCGGGTCCCGGGTGTACAGGATCGCGGCGGCCAGGCCAATGGCGGCACCGGAATCCTTCGGTTCGGTCTCCAGGACCAAATTCCCATCCGCCACCTCCGGCAACTGGCGGCACACGGCCTCCCGGTGCGCCTCACCCGTCACCAGCAGCACCTTGGACCCGCTCAGCGGCTCCAACCTGTCGTAGGTGGCACGGATCAACGTGCTGCCGCTGCCTGTGAGGTCATGCAGGAACTTCGGTGCGGCAGCACGGGACAAGGGCCACAGCCGGGTGCCCACGCCACCGGCCGGTATCACTGCATAAAACCTGTCCAGGGGATCCACACTGGACAGCCCGGGCTCAACCAAATTTTGCGTATTCATCAGCTCTACCCTAGGCGATCCAAACTCACCGCCCATGGCGGGGCGCAATTTTCCGTGAAAGTTCCACCCCAGGGGGCAGAGAAAATTCCACCGTCGGGCCCGCAAAAATGCCGCTTGCAGCAGCTGGCGGAAACGGTTGCGTGCGTTTGTGTCCGGAGTGTGATTTGCTGCACAGAGCAAGGAGTGCCTAAGTTGAATATGCTCTTGGCTAAGCCTAAATTTAGGCATAAGTATGAGTGCTCAGGCCGTGTGCGTTTCCTTCGCGTGGAACCACGCCAGCGCAACGGTGACGCAGGGAAGGTTTATTCAGTGCCGACAAAACCAGCTGGCACTCTGTACCGCGGCCGTGAAGGCATGTGGTCCTGGGTGGGACACCGCATAACAGGTGTCGTGATTTTTATTTTCTTGTTGGTGCACGTCTTGGATACCTCATTGGTGAGGGTTTCCCCTGAGGCGTACACAGCAGTCATTGGGGCCTACAAAAACCCCATCATGGGTTTGGGTGAAGCCGGCCTCGTTGCAGCGATCGTCTTCCACGCCTTCAACGGCCTGCGCATCATTGCCATTGACTTCTGGAAGAAGGGACCGAAGTTCCAGCGCCAGATGCTGTGGGGCGTTTTGGCACTGTGGGCCGTGACGATGATTCCCTTCCTCATCCGCCACCTCAGCATTGTTTTCTCAAATATTTCCGGGGGCCACTAAATGAGCACCGAATCCATCGCCGCACCACGTTCCGACAGCGCCCGCTCCCCCAAGTACAGCCGCAGCAAGGGCTCGGGCTCCAGCTTTGAAATGGTTGCCTGGCTCTTCATGCGCCTCTCCGGGGTGGTGCTGATCGTGCTGATCTTCGGCCACCTGTTCGTGAACTTGATGGTGGGCGAAGGCATCCACGCCATTGACTTTGGTTTTGTGGCCGGCAAATGGGCCGATCCCTTCTGGCAGGTCTGGGACCTGGCCATGCTCTGGCTGGCGATGCTGCACGGCACCAACGGGGTGCGCACCATCATCAACGACTATGCCGAGCGCAACCGCACCCGCATGACCCTTAAAACGGTCCTGTATATTGCCTCCACCGTGATCATTGTGCTGGGCACCTTGGTCGTCTTCACCTTTGACCCGTGCCCTCCCGGCGCCGTCATTGATCTTCCTTCCTTCTGCCCCGTCCCCTGATTTCCAGGTCCTGACGCCGCGTCCCCGTATTTCCCCAGGGGCCGCGGCGCATGATCCGGCCAGCGGGCCGGCGGAGCAAAGTGAACACCAGCATTTAGTGCAGTAAAGAGAGAAAGAGCATCCAGTATGCAGGTCCACCAATACGACGTCGTGATCGTCGGGGCCGGTGGCGCAGGAATGCGTGCCGCCATTGAATCCGGCCAGCGGGCCCGCACCGCTGTCCTCACCAAGCTCTACCCCACACGCTCCCACACGGGTGCAGCCCAGGGCGGCATGTGCGCAGCCCTGGCCAATGTGGAAGAGGACAACTGGGAGTGGCACACCTTTGACACCGTCAAGGGCGGTGACTACCTGGTGGATCAGGACGCGGCGGAGGTCATGGCCAAAGAGGCCATTGACGCAGTGATTGACCTTGAAAAGATGGGCCTGCCGTTCAACCGCACGCCCGAGGGCCGCATTGACCAGCGCCGCTTCGGTGGCCACACCCGTGACCACGGCAAGGCCCCCGTGCGCCGCGCCTGCTACGCAGCGGACCGCACGGGCCACATGATCCTGCAGACCCTGTACCAAAACTGCGTCAAGCACAACGTTGAGTTCTACAACGAGTACTACGTGCTCGATTTGTTGACGGTTGATGAGGAAGCCACCCGCGAGGATGGCAGCACCTACCTGCAGAAGAAGACTGCCGGCGTGGTGTCCTACGATCTGGCCACCGGCGAACTGCATGTCTTCCAGGCCAAGAGCGTTGTCCTGGCCACCGGCGGCGCCGGCAAGGTCTTCAAGACCACTTCCAACGCCCACACCCTCACCGGTGACGGCATGGGCATCGCCTTCCGCCGCGGCATCCCCCTGGAGGACATGGAGTTCTTCCAGTTCCACCCGACAGGTTTGGCCGGTTTGGGCATCTTGCTCTCCGAGGCCGCCCGCGGCGAGGGCGCGATCCTGCGCAACTCCGACGGTGAGCGCTTCATGGAACGTTATGCCCCCACCATCAAGGACCTCGCCCCGCGCGACATTGTGGCCCGTTCCATGGCCAACGAGGTTCGTGAAGGCCGCGGCTGTGGCCCGAACAAGGACTACGTCCTGCTTGACCTCACCCACCTGGAACCGGCCCACATTGACGCCAAGCTCCCGGACATCACCGAATTTGCCCGCACCTATTTGGGTGTTGAGCCGTACACGGAGCCGGTCCCCGTGTTCCCCACGGCCCACTACGCCATGGGCGGGGTGCCCACCAACATCAAGACCGAGGTTCTCCAGGACAACGACACCGTGGTCCCGGGCCTCTACGCCGCGGGCGAGGTGGCCTGCGTTTCAGTGCACGGCTCCAACCGCCTGGGCACCAACTCGCTGCTGGACATCAACGTCTTTGGCAAGCGCGCAGGTGTGGCAGCAGCCGAATATGCCCTGACCGCCGACTTTGTGGAACTGCCGGAGAACCCGGAAGCTGCCACCGTGGCCCTGCTGGACCACGTGCGTGTCTCCGACGGCGGCGAGAAGGTGGCCTTGATCCGCAAGGATCTGCAGGACACCATGGATGCAAACATGCAGGTGTTCCGCACCGAGGAATCATTGAACCAGGTGCTGTCGGACATTGCCGCGCTGGAGGAACGTTATTCGCGCATCAGCGTGCAGGACAAGGGCAAGCGCTTTAACCTTGACCTGCTCGAAGCCGTGGAGCTGGGCTTTTTGTTGGAGTTGGCCAAGGTCATGACGGTGGCTGCGCTGCACCGGAACGAATCCCGTGGCGGCCACTACCGTGAGGACTTCCCGGAACGCGATGACGTGAACTTCATGAAGCACTCCATGGCTTATTTGGACGCTGCGGTCACCGTGGAAAGTTCCGCCGAGTCCATTGCCGGGATCCGTTTGGAGACCAAGCCAGTAGTTGTAACCCGATACCAGCCGATGGTGAGGAAGTACTAATGAGCACCATGGAAACTGAGCTCCCGGAGCCGGCATCCAAGATTGAACTGCCAGCGCACCTTGGTGGCGGCGGCGGTGAAATCCCCACCTTTGACGTCACCTTGCGGGTGCGGCGCTACGATCCCGAGTTCTCGGCAGAGTCCAAATGGGAAGATTTCACCATGACCATGTACGGCACCGACCGCGTGTTGGATGCCCTGCACAAGGTCAAGTGGGAGCAGGACGGTTCGCTGTCCTTCCGCCGCTCCTGCGCCCATGGCGTGTGCGGTTCCGATGCCATGCGCATCAATGGCCGCAACCGTCTGGCGTGCAAGACCCTGCTGAAAGACCTTGACACCTCCAAGCCCATCACCGTGGAACCCATCAAGGGCCTCCCGGTGGAGAAGGACTTGATTGTGGACATGGAGCCGTTCTTCCAGTCCTTCCGCGAGGTCATGCCGTTTTTGGTCAACCGTGGCCACGAACCCGCCAAGGAGCGCCTGCAGTCGGTGGAGGACCGTGAGCGTTTCGATGACACCACCAAGTGCATCCTGTGCGCCGCGTGCACCTCATCCTGCCCTGTCTTCTGGACCGATGGACAGTACTTTGGCCCGGCAGCCATTGTCAACGCCCACCGCTTCATTTTCGACTCCCGTGACGACGCCGGCGACATGCGCCTGGAGATCCTCAATGACAAGGAAGGTGTGTGGCGTTGCCGCACCACCTTCAACTGCACCGAAGCCTGCCCCCGTGGCATTCAGGTGACGCAGGCCATTGCCGAGGTCAAGCAGGCCATTCTGTCCCGTCAGATCTAGCCCAGCCTTACGGCTGTGCCACGACGCCGCTTCCCAGTATGGGGGGCGGCGTTTTGTGCACCCGGCGGTGGGGTCGGGCCTGTTCGCGCCGCCTTGCGGGCCCGTTCGCGCCGCCTTGCGGGCCTGTTCGCACCGAGTCCGATGCAGCACCGTCCAGTCAGACGCGGCGCTACGTCGGAATGAATGTGCCTGGGTCTGATTCGACGCGTGGGCAGATATCCACAGATTTCCGGGGCTTCGTTAGAGCACACAATTAGCGGCAATGCTGGTTCCATGACCCAGTCAAACACCTTCCCCGAACCAGACACCGGAACAACCCCCGCCTTCGGGCCTCCTGGCCCTCAAAACAGCCAGCCCGACACCGCAGAACATGATCCAGTGGCAGCCAGGTTTTTGGCGGCGTTTCCCGCCACCCGGGTTGCCTGGCGTACCGTGCACTTCCACGAGGCTGGTTTCAGTGATCGTGCCATTGGGCGTCTGGTGGCCGCTGGGGCGCTGATGCGGATCCACTACGGTACCTATGTGCGGCGCTCCCACTGGGATTTACTGTCCGTGGAGGCCCAGGAACGCACCTTCATTGTGCTGCACGACTTTGGCACCCGGGGCCGCACCGCCGCCGGGTTCATATACAGCCATGCCTCCGCGGCCCGTCTTCACCGGCTCAAGCTTTGGCGGGCGGACAAACTTCTTCACATCACTCAAACCACCAAACCCTCAAGCACGGGCTGCAATGCACGCACACGGATCCATACCGCGCCACTTGCTCCCTGCGATGTCACTGCAATAGCTGCCCTGCGTGTCACCACCTTGGAGCGGACAGTGGTGGATTGCTGCCTGACCATGAGCTACAAACAGGGACTGATCGTTGCAGATGATGCCTTGCGGCGCGGCGCTTCCCTGCCACTCCTGCAGCACATGGCTGCAGGGTTGCCACGCCACCGCGGCGTGCGGAATTTGAGAAAGGTCTTGGCACATGCTGACGGGCGCTCCGAATCCCCCGGCGAAACTCTCACCCGCGACCTTCTCCGTGAACTCGGGATTGAGCCACCGCTGCTGCAGCATTGGATTGACACGCGCAGAGGCCGTTACCGCGTGGACTTTGCCTGGCCAAGGAAACGTGTGGTGCTCGAATTTGACGGACGGGTAAAGTACTTTGACTACGGACCCACAGATGAAGCCGTGTTCTTGGAGCGCAAACGCGAAAGGGCCCTCATGGAGGCGGGCTGGAAAGTTTTGCGGATTGAGTGGAAAGATCTGTTCAACGAGGGGGCTTTTAGGGCCAGGGTTCTCGCAGCACTCGGCAGCTGAGGCCGAGTCAGACCCAGCACTGTCGACTCCGACGCAGCGCTGCATCCTCATCGACAGGCCTGGGTCTGACTCGGCGCACCGCAACGGCGCACCGCAATGGCGCACCGGCTCGGACCCGGGTCAGCGGGATGGTCTGCGCGGGCGCCTGTCTGCCGCCAGCACCGCGGCAATGGCCGCCGACATCAAGTACACCTGGCTGAGCAGGAAAAACCACACAAACAGTCCCAGAATCACGGCAAAGGGCGCCAGGAGCGGATTACTGGTGATCCCAGTGAGTGCCGTTCCGCTGAAAAAACGCAGGATGGTGGCCCCGGAACCGGAAAACAGGGCCGCCAGCAGCAGCACCCGTCGGGGCATGCGGACCCGCGACGCCATGGAAAACATGATCATGGCCACAGCCACATCCAAAACCAGCATCAGCAGAATGGAGCTCAATTGGGCGGTGGCACTGGTGAGGAATGCCCCCCAGGCCAAAAAGTCACCCACACCGTCCGTGGCGGCCGTGCTGAGCAGCCCCAGGACGCTGGTGAGGACCAGGGCCACGGCCAAAACCAAGAGCGTCTTCACATCTCGAATCTTCGAGAGCACGGGGTTGGTGCGGTCCCTGGCCAGGCCCAGCAGGGAGCGGATGCCCTCCCGCAAACCGTTCACCCAACCCATGGCCGTGAACAGCAGCGCCGCCAAGGACACCAGCAGCGGAACGCCCACTTCGCCGTTGCCCAAAAGTTCTTCCGGGGTGGCAAGTCCACCGCCGCCGGTGTCAATGAGTCCAGGCGTGCTGGTGGCAACCATCCCAATAACGGCATCGCGCAGCACAATATTGCCGGCGGCAACGACCCCAAAGATTAAAAAGCCCGCCACCAGCATGGCTCCCACGGAGAAAAACATGAGGTAGGCGGCGCCGGCGGCCAGCACGGGACCCCGACGCCGGGTGTAAAGGTTCCATACCCGCACAGGGAAGAGCACGGCGGCCCGCGCGTTGAGCCAGGCCAGCAGGGACAGGGCCCGCTGCACGGGTGGCCCGTCACGGCGTGCAGCAGTGAAGCCGCGGCGCTTCTCCCCGGCCCACACAGCCAGCGCCCGTCGATCCAAGGGACTCGGCGGTGCCTTGTCCGGGGCCGCCAAGGGCGGTTTGGCGCTCACGCCCGGAGCGGACACCCCCGGAGCGGACAACCCCAGGAAACGGCCACCCGCTGCGGCCGCTTCCTCGTTTTTATCCCGCGCCCCCAAGCGCCAACTCCTCACGCAGAGCCCAGGCGCCGTCGAGGTAGTCGAACAGGCCAATGCTGTTCACCTCGAATTCCGCCGCGAAATCGGCCAGCTGCGCCTTGGCATTGTCCATCACTGCCGCATCAAGGTCATGTGCAACTGTCAGGTGCGGGTGGAAATCGTAGGCCAGCAAATGTTCAATGGGTCCGCGCAGCAGCTCCCGGTGCAGCTGCGCGCACTGGTGCGCACCCTCATCCACCCGCAAAAACACCACCTGGGACACCGGCGCAAAGCTGCCTGTGCCCCGCAGGGAAATCCGGAACGGTTCGGTCAGCGCCGCCACCGCGCGCACGTGCTTGGCGGCCGCCTCCCAGGGCCCGCTGGCGCGCCCCGAGACCAGCGTGATGTGCGGCGGGACGACGGCGGCCTCCGCTCCCCCGTAGTCGGCCCGCCGTGCGCTGAGCTCCTGGGCAAGGGCTGCCGGCAAGGAAATGATGACCCCGAGACTGCCCGCCTGGGGAGTCGGGGACCCCCCGCGTTGTCCTATGCCCGGCACAGTTATCCCGCTGTCCGCAGGGGAGGCAGAAAGCCAACCTTCTCATACACCTCAGCCAGGGTTGCCGAGGCAATCCCACGGGCCTTCTGCGCGCCACGGGCCAAAAGGGTGTCGAGTTCAGCCGGGTCATCGAGCAGTTCCAGGGTCCGCGCCCGGATCGGCTCCAAGCGGGCCACTACGGCTTCAGCCACATCGACCTTTAAATGCCCGTACATTTTGCCCTCATACTCGGCAACGAGCGCATCCATCGGCTTGTCGGTCAGCGTCGCCAGGATCTCCAACAGGTTGGTGACGCCGGGCTTGTTCTCCCGGTCGTGGGCCACCACTGTCCCGGCATCCGTGACGGCCGATTTGATCCGCTTGGCCGTCACCTTGGGATCGTCGAGGATATTGATGAGCCCGTTGGGGCCGGAGGCGGACTTGGACATCTTCGCCGTCGGATTTTGCAGGTCATATATCCTGGCGCCTTCCTTTTGAATGAAGGCTTCGGGCACCACAAAGGTCTCGCCAAAACGGAAGTTGAAGCGTTTGGCCAGGTCACGGGCCAGTTCCACATGCTGGCGTTGGTCATCACCCACGGGAACCCCCTCGGGGCGGTACAGCAAAATGTCCGCGGCCATCAGCACCGGGTAGGTAAAGAGGCCCACGCTGGACTGCTCCGCACCACCCTTGGCCGACTTGTCCTTGAACTGCGTCATCCGCGACGCCTCGCCAAAGCCGGTGAGGCAGTTCAGCACCCATGCCAGCTGTGCATGCTCGGGCACGTGGGACTGCACAAACAGTGTGGACTTCTCCACATCAATTCCGCCGGCAAGGTACTGGGCGGCGGTCTTGCGGGTACGGGCCCGCAGTTCCGCAGGGTCCTGCGTGACGGTGATGGCGTGCATGTCCGGGATGAAGAACAGTGTCTGGTAGTCGTCCTGGTTCTTCACCCAGTTGACCAGGGCGCCAAGGTAGTTTCCCAGGTGCAGCGAGTCCCCGGAGGGCTGCATGCCGGAAAGTACGCGTGGGCGGGCGGCGGTTTCACTCATGGGGGGAAGGTCCTTTAGAACTTGTAGTCGACGACGAGCGGGGCGTGATCGGAAAAGCGGCTTTCGTAGGACTCGGCCCGGTCCACCACTGCCTGCTCGGCCTTGGCCAGAAGCCCGGGGGTGGCCATATGGTAGTCGATCCGCCATCCAGTGTTGTTGGTGAAGGCCTGCCCGCGGTTGGACCACCAGGTGTAGGGGCCCTCCACCTCCCCCGCCAGTTCACGGGCCACGTCCTTCCAGCCAATTTCCGCTCCGAAGAACCTGTCAAAGTAGGCCCGTTCCTCAGGCAGGAAGCCGGCGCGCTTGACATTGCCCTTCCAATTTTTAATGTCCAGGGTGGAATGGCCCACGTTCAGGTCCCCCACCACCAGGGCGTGGTCGCTGGCCGCGGCCAGCTGCGGCAGACGGCCCACCATGGTGTCCAGGAAACGGAACTTGTCATCCTGCTTGGGGGTGCCCACCTCGCCCGAGTGCACGTAGGCGCTGACGATCGTCAAGGTGGTGGGTGCGCCGTCGGAACCGATAAGGGCGTAGTCGGCCTCCACCCAGCGGCCGGTGGTGGCAAAGTAGTCATCTCCAATGCCGCTGCGGGTCGCCACGGGGGCAATGCGGTCCTTGCGGGAGGCAATCAGCACCCCGGCCCGGCCCTTGGCCTCGGCTTCGGCATGCAACAGGTGCCATTCCTCCCCCAGGAAACCCTCCACAATGGCATCGGGTGCGCGCACTTCCTGCAGACAAAGTATGTCCACATCCCGCGCGGCAAGCCAGGGCCCCATCCCGTTTTTATAGGCGGCCCGCAGACCATTGACGTTGACACTGGCGACCCGCAGGCGACCGTTTTCCATAGCATTGCTCACTTGTTCAACCTTACCTGCAGGACGGCGTGGAGACCTTGATTGCAGCTGTGGCGGCTAGTCGACCACGACGCCGCTGACGGGTTCGTCGCCGTCGCGGGCGCTGGTGGGCTGCTGGGACCGCCCGGCGTTTTTCCGTGCCATGGCGGCGTCCATTTTGGCCTCTTGGGCCTCCCAGTTCGGGTTGATCATGCCCCGGCCGTTGGCTGCCGTGATGTCAATGGTTTCCAGGGCCCTGGCCACCATTGCGGAGTCCCTGCCCAGGTATTCGTTGACCACGCCCACCTGGACGTTGATGATTTTAAAGGAGTGGTCGAGTTTGAGGTCCCGGGCCTTTTGCGCCGAGCGTGAGTCCGAATCCTGGGATACCAGGCGCGTGCCGCCGTCGGATCCGGCGGCGCCGCCCTGCTGCGCCATTTGGGCCTGCGCCAGCGCCACCTGGCGGGCGCCAAAGGCTGCGGCCTTGTGCACGCCAATGTACACAAAGGTGGACAGCACCAGCCAGCCCAGCGCAACGGCGGCAATGACCCACCCCAGAATCGTGGAACTGTTGGCCGCGAACACCAGGGCCACCAGGAAAACGGCGGCCAGCACCATGGTGCCAAGTCCGGAGAACTTGCTGGGTTTGGACATTTTGCCGGTTCCAAGAGAAGTCATGGCTTCATTCTCTCAAATCCGCGGCGGCCGCAGAACCGGCTTCCACCAGTGGCGAACGGCGCAGCCCAATTCCACGCCGCTGCGCCGAGACCGACCCAGCGCCGTCGGGTCCGATGCGGCGCCGCGTCTGACCCGACGGCGCCGGGTCGGTCTCGGCGCGCACTACGTGAAAGGGTTCCAGGCGGCCGTGGGCGCAAGCGCTGCCAGGCCGGCCCGGAGCAGCAAAAAGCCCACAATTCCCAGCACCCACAGCAGGGTCTCGCCGGCAAACTTCCCCAGCTTGTGGTTCAGCCACTGGAAAAGCGGATCCAGCCGGGCACCGAGCGAGGCCCTGAGCGCCAGCAACAGCACCGCCGGCAGCAACATCACCAGGCAGTAGAGGGCCAACACGGATATTTCCCCCGGCAGCGCCAGCGTTGAGTGTGAAATTAATCCAATGGCCACCAGATACGGCAGCATGGTGGGCAGCTCCAGCAGACCCGCAATCAGGGCCAGGCCGAGCAATCCGCCAGGGCTGTGCAGTGCCCGGGACAGCCGTGTCCGCCATTTGACCTCCGGACTGCCTGGCGCGGGTGAAGACTGGCCGTCCGGTCCTGCCATGACTGCCTGTTTCCGGGCCTTCCTCGCCGGATCCGGGCGGAACGCGAACGCCAGCATGCCGCCGCCGCCGAGCACCATGGCCCACTGGACCACCGGCACGGCCGTCAGGGACTGCTCCCCCAACCCGTTGAGGATCCAATCAGCCCCGCTGAGGGCAGCGATTCCCACCAGGAAATAAAAGCCCGCCAGCACGCCCAGGTACAACAGGATCCGCGGGACAATCCGGCGGGCATCCGGGCGCAGCATGAGCCACAGCGGAATCAGCAAGGTGCCAATGCTGGTGCTGTCAATGAGCGCCAAAACCGCCAACTGGGCATGGATTGCAAGTGTCATGGCTTCAGCGTGCCAAGGACGGGCCCGGACGGCGTCGGCCAAGGGAACCATGCCCGTGTCATACCTTCGTCCCATTGCTGCGTGCCCGTCTTGCCCGGCGCCGCACCGCACCGGAAGATGGGGCTATGGAACAATCCCCGGCCGCCGCCCCGCACCTGCCCCGGCGGCTGCTCACCAGCTGGCTGGCACTGGACGTGCGCGCCCTGGCCAGGACCAGGGTCGAGGATCTGGCCTTGGCCGGGGGTTACTTTGTGCTTTTCTGGCTCCTGGAAGCAGTCAATTTCACTGCGTTCGGCAGCCTCAAGGTGCAGTGGCTGGCGTCGGCTTGGCCGGCTCTGGCGGTCCTTGGCTGCTGTGGCGTCTTGTTCCGCCGCACCGCCGCCCCTGCCATGGCCTGGATGTGCGGCATTGCCGCAATGGGGCTGCTGCTGGCCGGACATGCGGGAGCCTTCATCTTGATTTTTGAGCTCTTTTTCTCGGTGGTCCTCTTCGCCACGCCAAGGGCTTCCCTACGGGCCTCCCGCACCGCGTGGGTCCTCTCGGCCCTCCTGCTGCTCACCGTCTACGGCTCATCGCGGGACGCCGGCCTGACTGTGGCCGCTGGATTCGTGGCGGTGCTGACCCTCCTGACGCCGGTGGAGTGGGCCGGGAACCTGCGCAAGGCAACTGTCCTTGCCCAAAGCGAGTCTGCCCGTGCGGACGCCGTCCACGAGGCCGCCGCGCAAAGGCTTCTCGCTGAACGGAACGCCCATGACCTCGCCCTGGAACAGGCACGCCAGCATATGGCGCGTGAACTGCACGACGTGATCTCGGCCCGGCTCTCCGCCATCGCCCTGCAGTCAGGCGCGGCCCTCCACGCGGCCCGGAGCGGTCCCGAGTCGGCCCTCCTGCGCCAGATCCGCAAGGAAAGTGTGGCCGGCCTGGATGAACTCAACACCATGATCCGCTTGCTCCATTCGGGCGGGTCGAGCCAGGCTCCGGGCCAAATTTCAGAGCTGCGGGCACTCATTGAGGGTCATCGCGCAGCAGGGCAGAGGGTGGATTTCTCCATTGAGCTGCCCGACGGCGGCCAGCACCTGCCGCCGGCCGTACAGACCACCGTGTACCGGATTGCGGCCGAGGCGCTCGCCAACGCCGCCAAGCATGCGCCCGGAACAGCCGTGCACCTCTCCCTGTCCTCCGCGTCCGTCCCGGCAGCGGACACGCCGGCCCCGGAGATGCCGGCCCCGGACACGCCACCCGCCGGGCATGAACTTTTGCTGCGCGTGGGCAATGCGCTGCCCCTGCAGCCTGCAGGCCCCCCGTCCGGAACCGGAACAGGACTGCCCAGCATGCATTTTCGTGCCGCGCACGCCGGAGGATCACTAAGTGCCGGCCCGGTGGCCAATGCCTGGCAGGTTCTCCTGCGGTTGCCGCTTGCCGGCCCGGCAAACCCCGCAAGCTTCAAAACCGCCCACGAAGGGAACCTGGCATGAACACGCCCACCCCGGCCGCGCCCCGGCCCATCACGGTGCTTATTGCCGATGACCATGGGGCCATCCGGCTTGGCATGCGCATGGTGGTGGACACCTCGGCGGACATGGAAGTGGTGGGCGAGGCCGGTGACGGTGCAAGCGCCGTGGCCATGGCGCGGGCGTTGCGCCCCGACGTGGTGCTCATGGACCTGCGCATGCCCGTCATGGACGGCATCGAGGCCACCAGGATCATCACGGCGGAAGGCCTGTCCACGGTGCTGGTGCTGACCACCTTTGACCATGACACCCAGCTCTTTGGTGCCCTGCGCGCCGGAGCGGCCGGGTTCCTGCTCAAGACCGCGGAGCCGGAGGCAATCACCGCGGCCCTGCGCCGGGTCCACGAGGGCGACCAGGTCATTGCCCCGGAGGTGACGGCGCGGATCGTGGCCGCGGCGCTTTCAGCCAACATGCCTGCAGCCCAGGGCCCCGGGGAGCCGCCGGGCTGGGAGCACCTCACCGAGCGTGAACGTGAAGTATTCGGCGCCCTGCGCCAGGGGTTGACGAACTTTTCCATCGGCCGCCGGCTGGGCATTTCCGAAACCACCGTGAAGACGCACGTTTCGCGGGTGCTGGCCAAGTTGGGGTTGCAGAGCCGGGTGCAGGTGGCCCTTTTGCCAACGTGGCGCTGACCGGGCACGCCGAGGCCAGTGCAGTGCCATGCCGCCAGCAGCCAGCAGCCAGCAGCCAGCAGCGCCATCCTTGCCGTTGGCTGGCATTGGGCGCATCATGGTGGGACGGCGCATTCTCTGCCGGACAACGGCAGCACGGCCGCAGCGAGGGCCAAGTGAGCTGCCACGGGGGAAGGAACGGGACCATGCCGGCTTTGACGAGAACCACGCGGTGCACCATTGCCCCGCCGGATCTGCTGGGGCGTTTGGCGCTCGACGGCGACCCTGAACAGCGTGAAGCCGCCGTCCGGGCCCTGGCCACCTCCGCGGCCATGCGTTCCCAACGTGCCGTGATCGGCCGGTTGAACCGACAGCTCAACGTCAACATTGGGGCCATGGTGGGCTTCGACGTCGCCCCCGACCGCCGTTTGACCGTCTATGACAACCAGAACAAGGGCCGGACCTTCCTGCCCGGGGTCCGGGCCCGCGACTGGGGACAGCCGCCGGTGGCGGACGAGGCCGTCAACCAGGCCTACGACGGCAGCAGCGCCACCTACGAGTTTTACCGCCAGGTGTACCAGCGCAACTCCCTCGACGGCGCCGGACTGGAGCTTGTCTCCTCCGTCCACTACGGCGTCGCCTTTGACAACGCATTCTGGGACGGGGCCCAAATGGTTTACGGGGACGGCAGCGGCCGGATTTTCCAGGTCGGCGGACTCACCCGCTCCCTGGATGTGATTGCGCATGAATTGACCCACGGCGTCACCGAGTTCACCGCGGGGCTGGTCTACAGCAAACAGTCCGGGGCGCTCAATGAGTCCTTCTCCGACGTCTTCGGCTCGCTGGTCAAGCAGTACAGCCTCAAGCAGGAGGCGGCCGACGCCAGCTGGCTCATTGGGGAGGGGATCCTGGTTCCCGGTCTCGGAACCGCGCTGCGCTCCATGCTGAATCCGGGCACGGCATACTCCGGCGACCGGCAACCGGGCCACATGGACGACTATGTGGACCTGCCGGACAACAACGACCCCCGCAATGACAATGGCGGGGTCCACATCAACTCCGGCATCCCCAACCGCGCATTCGCCCTGGCTGCCACAGCCTTGGGCGGGCACGCCTGGGACAAGGCGGGCAGGATTTGGTACACGGCGCTCACCAACAGGCTGCGCCCCAACACCCAGTTCGACGAGGCCGCCCGGGCCACCGTCGACATTGCCGGATCCCTGTTCAGCTCCACCGAGCAGGACGCGGTCCACAACGCTTGGAAAGAGGTCGGCGTTCTGACATGAAATTGACAATCCGCAGGGGCGGCGGTCTGGCCGGCATTGTGGCGCAGACGGAACTCGACGCCCAAAAACTGCCGCAGCCTGCCGCCGAAGCCTTTGCCGGCGAGGTGGCCCGCGCCGAGCTCCAGCTCCAACCTCCGCCGCCGCCCCCGCCGGCCAGCCGCTGGGCCGATGCCCAGCTGTACGAAATCTCCTTGGAGGAGGCGGGCCCGCCGGTGTGCGTGCACTTCACGGATGAGACCCTGCCGGAAAACGTCCGCCAGCTCATGGCCTGGGTGGACGGCCGCCCGGAGCGCACCGAATCCATCGGGTACTAGGCCGTTTCGGCCCACCCACGAGGCGCCCCACCCACAAAGCGGCCCACGCACAAGACGGGCGCCGCACGGAAGGTGGTTTCCGTGCGGCGCCCGCCGCCGTGGCACCCGTGACGGGTGGGCCCGGCTGCCTCAGGCGCGCTCGGCGGCCTCCACCACGTTGGCCAGCAGCATCGCGCGGGTCATGGGGCCCACACCACCCGGGTTGGGGGAGATCCAGCTGGCAACCGACGCTGCAGCAGGCTCCACGTCCCCGGTGACAACTGCCTTGCCATTGCCGTCATCGACCCGGCTGACGCCCACGTCCAGGACGATGGCACCGGGCTTCAGGTCCGCGGCCTTGATCATGTGCGGCACGCCGGCGGCGGCAACCACCACGTCGGCGGTCCGCAGTTCGGCGGCCAGATCCTGCGTCCCGGTGTGGGCCAGGACCACCGTGGCGTTGATGTCGCGGCGGGTCAGCAGCAGGCCCATGGGCCGGCCAATCGTCACGCCGCGGCCCACCACCAGCACCCGCTTGCCGTTCAAGGCAATCCCATGGCGTTCCAGCAGCACAATGCAGCCCTTGGGCGTGCACGGCAGCGGCGAGGCCATGGGCCGGTTCACATTGGCCACCAGGCGCCCCAGGTTCATGGGGTGCAGGCCGTCGGCGTCCTTGGCCGGGTCAATGGCCTCCAGCACCACATCCTGGTCAATGTGCGCCGGCAGCGGCAGTTGGACAATGTAGCCGGTGCAGGACGGGTCCGCATTGAGCCGGCGCACGGCGGCCAGGACCTCTTCCTCGGTGGCGGTGTCCGGCAGATCAATGCGGATGGACTTAATGCCCACTTCGGCGCAGTCCTTGTGCTTTCCGCCCACGTACCACTGCGAGCCCGGATCCGAGCCCACCAGGATGGTGCCCAGACCCGGGGTGACGCCACGGGCGGCGAGGGCCGCAACACGTTCGGTCAGTTCGGATTTGATGGCGGCGGCGGTGGCCTTGCCGTCAAGAATTTGCGCCGTCATGCTTTTTACCATTCTTCCTGGCCGGGGTACAGCGGGAAGTTCGCAGCGAGTGCCTTGACGCGGGCGCTGAGGGCGTCGACGTCGGCACCCCCCTTCAGGGCAGCGGCAATGATCTCGCCAACTTCGGTGAATTCCTTGGCGCCAAAGCCGCGGGTGGCCAATGCCGGGGTGCCAATGCGCAGCCCGGAGGTGACCATCGGGGGGCGGGGGTCGAACGGCACGGCGTTGCGGTTGACGGTGATGCCCACGCTGTGCAGCAGGTCCTCGGCCTGTTGGCCGTTCATTTCCGAGTTGCGCAGGTCCACCAGCACCAGGTGCACATCGGTGCCGCCGGTCAGCACGGAGACGCCGGCTTCGGCAACGTCGGGTGCGTTCAGGCGCTCGGCGATGATCTTGGCGCCTTCCAGGACGCGGGCCTGGCGTTCGGCGAACTCTTCACCGGCGGCAACCTTGAAGGCCACGGCCTTGGCGGCAACCACGTGCATGAGCGGGCCGCCCTGCTGTCCCGGGAACACGGCGGAGTTGAGCTTCTTGGCCCATTCGGCCTTGGCCAGGATCACGCCCGAACGCGGGCCGGACAGGGTCTTGTGCACCGTGGAGGTGACGACGTCGGAGTACGGCACCGGGTTCGGGTGCAGGCCGGCTGCCACAAGGCCGGCAAAGTGGGCCATGTCGGTCCACAGCAGGGCGCCAACTTCGTCGGCGATGGCGCGGAAGGCAGCGAAGTCCAACTGGCGCGGGTACGCGGACCAGCCGGCGATGATGACCTGCGGCTTTTCGGCAATGGCCTGGGCGCGCAGCTTGTCCATGTCGATGCGGAAGGTGTCGGGTTCGACTTCGTAGGCGGCAACTTCATACAGCTTGCCGGAGAAGTTCAGTTTCATGCCGTGGGTCAGGTGGCCGCCGTGGGCCAGCGACAAGCCCATGATCTTGTCGCCGGGCTTGATCATGGCGGCGAGCGCCGCGGCGTTGGCCTGGGCGCCGGAGTGCGGCTGGACGTTGGCGTATTCGGCGCCAAAGAGGTCCTTCACGCGCTCGATCGCCAGGTTCTCGGCCACGTCAACGGCTTCACAGCCGCCGTAGTAGCGGCGGCCCGGGTACCCTTCGGCGTACTTGTTGGTCAGCACGGAGCCCTGGGCTTCCAGGACGGCGCGGGGGGCGAAGTTTTCAGAGGCAATCATTTCCAGCGTGTCGCGCTGGCGGGCAAGCTCGTCCTTGAGGACGGCGGCAATTTCCGGGTCCAGCTCGGAGAGCGGGGCGTTGGTCACGGACTGGGTGGGGGTGAAGGTCACTACAGGCTCCTGGATGGGCGGCACGAAAAAACGTCTTCGAAAAGGTTATCGCCAAACACGCAGGTGTTGGCTTTTCGTGACCAGAGCGTCCCAGGCGTACGATCGCTGCGGTCTTGTTTCGTGCTGCTCCCCGGTGGTGGACCACCTCATCGCCAGTTGCAACGCTTTCAGTGTAATGCAGGACCAATGCCCTGCCCGGCGGAATTGGGCGGTAACGTTGGGCGGGTGACTGAATTGAGTTCCCCCGCCGCCGCGCACGGTTATGTGCTGACCCTTTCCTGCTCCGACCGGCCCGGCATTGTCCACGCCGTGTCGGGTTCCCTCATGGAGGCCGGCTGCAACATCACTGATTCGCAGCAGTACGGCAATCCCGACACCGGCTCCTTCTTCATGCGGGTGGCGGTGGAAACGACGACGTCGTTCGGTGCCCTGCGCGAACAGCTCGCCGGCGTGGCTGCGGACTTTGACAATTGGTCCCTGCACCCGGCGGGCGCGCCCGTGCGCACCTTGATTTTGGCGTCCAAAGCCGCCCACTGCCTGAACGACCTGCTGTTTTTGCAGCGCTCGGGGACTTTGCCGGTGGAGATTCCCGCGATCGTGTCCAACCACATGGACTTGAAGCCGCTGGCCGATTTTTATGGCATCCCCTTCCACTACATTCCCGTCACCGCGGGCACCAAGGCCGCAGCGGAGGCCGCACTGCTGGATCTGGTGGCGGAGCTGAAGGTGGAACTGGTGGTCCTGGCCCGCTACATGCAGATCCTGTCCGATGGGCTCTGCCAGCAGCTCGCGGGCAAAGCCATCAATATCCACCACTCCTTCCTGCCCTCTTTCAAGGGTGCCAAGCCATACCACCAGGCCCATGCCCGCGGGGTGAAGATCATTGGCGCCACGGCCCATTACGTCACCGCCGCGCTTGATGAGGGACCCATCATTGAACAGGAAGTCATCCGGGTCGACCACGGGCATTCCGTGGAGCAGTTTGTTTCCATGGGCCGCGCCGTGGAGGCCCGGACTTTGGCGCAGGCCGTGCAGTGGCATGCCGAGCACCGGGTGCTGCTGGACGGCCACCGCACGGTGGTCTTTGGCTAGCATCCGCGTCAATGTCCGGCGGCAGGCCGGGCCGGGCCTAGGCTGGGTGCATGGAAAAGCACATATTGGGTCGAAGCAACAGGGAAGTTTCCGCCATTGGCCTGGGGACCTGGCAACTGGGCGGCGATTGGGGCAATGTCGATGAAGATCAGGCCCTGGCCGTCCTGAGCGCCGCAGCCGAGGCCGGGGTGACGTTCTTTGACACTGCCGACGTCTACGGCGATGGCCGCAGCGAGCAACTCATTGGCCGTTTCCTGCGGGAGCGTGCCGACGGGCGCGCCTTTACGGTGGCCACCAAAATGGGCCGGCGCCTGGAGCAGTTGCCGGAGAACTACGTGCTGGCGAACTTCCGCGCCTGGACTGACAGGTCCCGGAAACTGCTGGGCGCCGACACCCTGGATTTGGTGCAGCTGCATTGCCCGCCCACGGCCACGGTGACCTCCGATGAGGTGTATGACGCCCTGGACACGCTGGTGGACGAGGGCGTCATGGCCCATTACGGCGTGAGCGTGGAGACCAGCGCCCAGGCACTGGCGGCCATTGCCCGCCCCCGGGTGGCGAGCGTGCAAATCATCATCAACGCCTTCCGCCTCAAACCGCTTGAGCAGGTCCTGCCTGCCGCGCAGCAGGCAGGCGTGGGCATCATTGCCCGCGTCCCTTTGGCCAGCGGACTGCTGTCAGGCAAATACACCGCCCAGACCACCTTTTCCGACGACGACCACCGGAACTTCAACCGCGACGGCAGCCACTTCGACGTGGGCGAGACCTTCTCCGGCGTCGACTACGCCGTGGGGCTGGAAGCGGCCGGACGTTTCGCCGCCCTGGCCCAGGCGCACGGGCAGGACACGGCCACGGCCGCGCTGGCCTGGGTCGCCCAACTGCCCGGCGTCAGCTCGGTGATTCCCGGCGCCCGCACGCCTGAACAGGCCCGGGCCAACGCTGCCGCGGGCGCGGTCGCGGACCTTGGCGCCGGGTTCAACGCCGGCGTGCACAGCATTTATGACGAGCTTCTGCGCCCCACCATCCACGGGCGCTGGTAAGCCCCCTTTTCAAGATTGGACCTGTCATGAGCGAACTGCTTACCTTTGACGGCGAAAGCCCGGCTGTGCATGGGAGCGCCTTTGTGGCGCGGTCGGCAACGCTGATAGGACGCGCCAGCCTGGGTGCGGACTCCAGCGCCTTTTACGGGGTGGTGGTGCGTGCGGACACCAACTCGATCTCCGTGGGCCGCGGCAGCAATTTACAGGACAATGTGGTGCTGCACGCCGATCCCGGCTTCCCCACCACCATTGGGGACCATGTCAGTGTGGGGCATGGCGCGGTGGTCCACGGCTGCACGGTGGAGGACGGCTGCCTGGTGGGCATGGGGGCCACCATCCTCAATGGTGCCGTCATTGGCGCCGGTTCGCTGGTGGCCGCCGGCGCCGTGGTGCTGGAAGGGACCATTGTTCCGCCGGGATCGCTGGTGGCGGGGGTGCCCGCCAAGGTCAGGCGTGGACTCAGTGCCGAAGAACAGGCGGGCGTGCGGGAAAACGCGGCCAATTATGTGGCCCTGGCCCGCAGGCACAGGGAGCAGCAGGGTTAAGGAGCAGCAGGGTGGAGGCCGCGACAAAGGCCCCGGCACCAGCGCCGGCCTTTGAACGTTAACTGACAAGGCAGCAGGATTCCCGCCTTTGCGTTCATAACTTGACCATAATGCCTGCTGTGATGCACGCTACTACTCATGAGTGATGAGCACACCCCCACAGCTGCCCCGCGGCCAGGTTCCCAATCGGCGCTGCGCCGGCGCAATGAGCAGCTCATCACGGCCGTGCTGCAGGCCGGCGGGCCGCTGTCGCAGGCGGAACTGGCCCGCCGCACAGGCCTTTCCACCGCCACCATCTCCAACATTGTCCGGGCCATGGCCGCCCAGGGCTTGGCGCAGACCCGGCCCACCACCAGTTCCGGGCGCCGGGCGCTGGCTGTGTCCCTGCTGGAAAAACGCCAGGTGGCGGTGGGGATTGATTTTGGCCGCAGCCATGTGCGCGTCATTGTGGCCAGCCCCGGGTTCAAGCTGCTCGGGGAACGGCACGCCAATCTTCCCGAAGGCCATCTGGCGGCGGACAGCATGGCCCAGGCCCGGCGCATGCTCGCGCAGCTGCTGGCGGAACTGGACCTTGAGCGCAGCCACGTGATGGGCGCCGGGGTGGGCATCCCGGGGCCCATTGACCACCGGACCGGCACGGTGATCCGCGGCGCCATTTTGCCCGAATGGGTGGGCTTGAAGCTGGTGGCTGAACTTGAGCAGGCACTGGGCATCCCCACCATGGCGGACAATGACGCCAACCTTGGCGCCCTGGCGCAGATCACCTGGGGTGAACACCGCAGCGTGAGGGATCTGGTGTATCTAAAGATTGGCACCGGCATTGGCGCCGGCCTGATCCTCAATGGCGCCCCCTACCACGGCCACACGGGGATCACCGGCGAAATTGGCCATGCCACGATCTTTGATCAGGGGCTGATGTGCCGCTGCGGCAACCGCGGCTGCCTGGAGACGGTGGCATCCACGGCCCTCATGATCGAACTGCTCAGCCGCGGGGAAACGGCCCCCCTGACAGTGCCGGAGATCATCGCCCGGGCACAGTCCGGGGATGCCGCAACCCTGCGGGTGATTGACGACGCCGGCCTGGCTGTGGGCCGCGCTTTGGCCAATGTGGCCAATTTAATCAATCCCGCCGCCGTGGTGGTGGGCGGCCCGCTGGCACCCTTGGGGGAAGTGCTGCTGGGCCCCATCCGGCGCGGGCTCGTCCGCCATGCGGTCCCGGCCATTGGCGAGGTCACCGCCGTCTCCATGTCCGCACTGGGGGACCGCGCCGAAGCGCTGGGGGCGATTTCGCTGGTTCTAAGCCGCAGCCAGCCCGGCCACGGCTAAAACGGCCCCGCGGCGGTGCCGCCGGAGATTAAAGACCGTTACCAAGCCGTTGCGTTAAATAGTTGACGGCAATCAGTGATGCGGGTTACTTTTACATGGCAAGCCCCGCAGCGGGCTCCACAAACATCACTTTCGAACAATTTCCACGGAGGAAGCACATGCGACGACGCATATCCATGCTTGCCGGAGTTGCAGCCCTGGGTCTGACCCTGGCCGCCTGCGGCGGCGGCGGCGAAACCCCTGCAGAAGACAGCAACGCCCAGGACGCAAGCGGCAACGTGGGTGTGTTCACCTGGTGGGCGGACGGTTCCGAAAAGGCCGGCCTGGACGCCCTCGTCAAGGTCTTCGGCACGGACTACCCCGATGTCACCTTTGACAACCTCGCGGTTGCCGGTGGCGCCGGCTCCCAGGCCAAGAGCGTCCTGGCAGCCCAGCTGAAGGCCGGCAACCCGCCGGATTCCTTCCAGGCCCATGCCGGCGCCGAGCTGCAGGACTACATTGACGCCGACCAGCTCGAGGACCTCAGCAGCTTCTACACCGACAACGACCTCACCGCCCAGTTCCCGGCGGACCTGGTGGACCGGCTGACGGTGGACGGCAAGATCTACTCGGTCCCCTCCAACATCCACCGCGCCAACGTGGTGTGGGCCAATGTGGAGGTGCTGAAAAAGGCCGGCATTGATCCGGAAAAGCCCGCCGAGGACCTGGAAGGCTGGTTCGCGGACATGGACAAGATCAAGGCCACCGGCACCATCCCGCTGGCAGTGGCCGGTTCCTGGACCCAGGTGCAGTTGTTTGAAAACATCCTGCTGGCCAGCCTCGGCGCCGAGGGCTACAACGGCCTGTGGGACGGCTCCACGGATTGGAAGGGCGCCGAAGTGACCGACGCCATCAAGGCGTATGAGAAGGCGTTGAGCTACACCAACACGGACCGCGACTCCCTCAGCGACTGGGCCCCGGCCACACAGCTGGTGCAGGACGGCGCGGCAGCGTACAACGTCATGGGTGACTGGGCCGAGGCCAAGTTTGCCCAGGACGGTGACAAGCCCGGCGTCGACTACGTCTACTTCCCCACACCCGGAACGGAAGGCGTCTTTGACTTCCTGGCCGACTCCTTCACCCTCCCCAAGGGCGCCCCGAACCCGGCCGGAGCGAAGGCTTGGCTGACCACCATTGGTTCAGCCGAGGGCCAGGCGGCGTTCAACAAGGTCAAGGGTTCCATCCCGGCCAACACCACCGCCAAGACCGACGACTTCTCCGAGTACCAGAAGAGCGCCATTGCGGACTTTGGCCAGGACACCATTGTTTCCTCCCTGGCCCACGGAGCTGCCGTGCCGGTGGCTTGGCTCAATGATCTGAGCACCGCCGTCAGCAAGTTCGGCGGCGACAAGGACATTGACACCCTGCAAAGTTCATTGGGCGACATTGGAGAAAAGTTCGCCAAGTAATCACTGCCTGAACGCTGGGGGCGGGCGCAACGTGTTCGTTGCGCCCGCCCCCCAGTTCTGCGGTTCAAGTCTTCTTTGGAAGGAGGCAAACCATGTTAAAGCGCGTAAAAACGTGGGGCCCAGGCGTCTTGCTGCTGGCACCCACCATAATTCTGGTCGGCGTGTTCGTCTACTGGCTCATCATTGAAAACTTCCGTGTCAGTCTCACCAACCAGCACACGGCCAAGCCCAGCAACAAGTACGTTGGATTTGAGAACTACTCCAACCTGCTGGCAGACCCCAATTTCCAGCACTCCTTGTGGAATCTGCTCATCCTCACAGTCGTCTTCCTCGGCGGCACCTTGATCTTTGGCTTCCTCTGGGCATGGATCCTGGAGCAGCCCGCGCTGGGGGAAGGCTTCTTCCGCTCGGTGTACCTCTTTCCCATGGCGGTTTCCTTCATTGCCTCCGGTGTGGTGTGGCGCTGGCTGCTTTCGAGCCTGCAGACCGGCCAACCCGGCGGCGAGCGCACCACCGGGCTGAACCGCCTGCTGGACAGCGTGGGTCTGGGGGCTTTGCAAAATGACTGGTGGTCCAACCCCACCTGGGGCATTGCGGCCATTGCCGTCCCCGCCATCTGGCAGCTGTCAGGTTATGTCATGGCCCTGTTTTTGGCCGGTTTCCGGGGCATCCCCGATGAGCTGCGTGAAGCGGCCCGCATTGACGGGTGCACCGAATGGAAGCTGTACCGCCATGTGATCTTCCCCCAGTTGAGCCCCGTCATGCTCTCGGCAGTGATCATCATTGGCCACATGTCCTTGAAGCTCTTTGACCTCATCCGCGCCATTGTTCCGGACGCCAACACCTATGACGTGCAGGTTCCGGCCACTTTGATGTGGGTTAAATACATTGGCAGCGACTACGCCGATGCCGCCGCCATTGGCACGATCCTGCTGGTGCTGGTGGCCATGGCGGTCATCCCCTACCTCATGTACACCTCGCGAGCGGAGAAGCGCTAATGGCCACCGCCACAGTGAATAACAAGAAGCGCCTGCGGAGCGCGCAGGACATGAAATCCGATTCCAAGCGCACCAACAAGCGGCGTCTGAACCGGACCTTGAAGTACGCCCTGCTGATCTTCTTTGTGGTCATGATCCTGCTGCCGGCCTATGTTTTGATTGTCACCAGCTTCAAGGGAACCGCCGACGCCGATCCCTCCCGGGCCTGGTACCTGCCCCAGGTGTGGCAGACCGACGGCTGGTCCAAGGCATGGACCACGCTGGCCCCCTCCCTGGGCCGCACCGTCTCCCTGGTGGTCCCGGCCGCGCTGGTCTCGGCGTTCCTGGGCTCCATCAACGGCTATGTGCTGTCCAAGTGGAGGTTCCCGGGAGCGAACATTGTCTTCACCTTGATCCTGTTCGGCATGTTCATCCCCTACCAGGCCGTCATGATCCCCTTGACGCAGCTGGTCAGTGACCTGGGCATTCCCCAGGGCGTGCCGTCGCTGATGCTGCTGCACATTGTCTACGGCCTGCCCATCTGCACCTTGATCTTCCGCAACTACTACGCCTCCGTGCCCGATGAGCTCATTGAGGCCGCGCGCATGGACGGCGCCGGAATCCTGCGCACCTATGCCTCGGTCATTTTGCCGGTGTCCATGCCGGGCTTTGTGGTGGTCTTGATCTGGCAGTTCACCTCCGCCTGGAACGACTACCTCTTTGCCGCGTTCTTCTCCTCCGGCCGCAACGGGCCGGTGACCATTGCACTGTCCTTCCTGGCCGGCGGCCAGCTCACCGACTACGCCGCCTCCATGGCCGGGGCGCTCATTGCCTCGGTGCCCACCCTCATTGTGTACATGCTCCTGGGCAAGTATTTTGTGGGCGGCCTGATGAGCGGTTCCGTCAAGGGCTGAGAGGCCTGTAACGATGACAGCCTGCGTATCCGGGGCCGTTCCCCTGTTGTGGAACGGCCCCGGATGCGCAGGCTTTTCGCTGCCCTCGCCCCACTGCGGGGCCAGCTCAGCCCGCTTCCCTGCGCCGGAGTATTTCCTTGATCCACAGCGGCGCGTAGGGCGAGGTGCAGTTGGGCGGGGTGGGGTGGTCCTTGAGCACTCCCAGGCGCGCGCCAATGTCCAGCGCCTGGGCACGGTGTTCGGGAAGTTCAATGCCAATCTGCGCCAGACAATGGTTCATGGCCCATTGCAGCCGCTGCGGCGCAGTGGCCATGTGCTCCGCAATCTCCGCCAGCAAGTGGTCCACGTCCAGGCCATCAGGGCTTTTCACCACCCGTTCGCTGGTCAGCGCCCAACCGGAGGCGGCCACCACGGGGTCCGGGTCCGCCAGCCACGCCGGACGCAGCACCTGCGCATGGGGGCTTTTCTTCACCACGTAGTTCACCAGCCAGTCATTGACCTTGGGAACCGGCCCCTGGCGCACCATGGCGTCCAATTCGCCGGCAGTGAAGGCCTTGGGCCGGGAAATGAGCACTGACAGCAGCCGCGCGGCGGTGTCGCCCGTGGCCCACAGTTCCCTTGCCAGCGCCGGCTGCGGTTTCACCCGCTTGGCAATGGCGCGCAGCTGGCCCAGGTTCACGCCGTGGTCATCGCCGTGGCGTTCATTGACGGCCCTGACCTGGGGATCCTCCAATGCCGCCAGCTCGGACAAAAGCCCCTGAACCGTCGCGGTTCCGGCCGTTGCTGCGTTGGACTGCGCTGCCATGTCAACTCCCTGTTGTCACATTCAGTCTCCAGCCTAGTCCTGCCGGGCCGGCGGATGGCTTTGCTGGCAGACTGTTTTCATGACAATTCCTCGCTTTGTGGGCCGCCCAGACTGGTACTCCACGTTCAACCCGGAAACCCTCGCCGCCACCGGCACCCCCCTGCGCTGGGGGGTGGTGGCCACCGGCGGCATCGCCCACACGGTGACAGGCGACCTTGCCCTGCTCGAAGACGCCGTGCTGCAGGCTGTCAGTTCCCGCACGGAGAACAACGCGGCGGCCTTTGCCGAAGAGTTTGGCTTCGCCACACATTATTACGACGGCGGCGCGGATGGTTCCGCACCCGCCGGGCACCTGCAGCTGGTGGCCGATCCGGCCGTGGACGTGGTGTACATTGCCACCCCGCACGCCCAGCACTACGACATTGCCCGCGCCGCCCTGGAAGCAGGCAAACATGTTCTGTGCGAGAAGGCCCTGACCATCACGGCCGCGGAGGCCCGCGCGCTGATTGCACTGGCCCGCACCAGGAAACTGTTCCTGATGGAAGCTGTGTGGGCCAGGTTTGTGCCAGGTTTCCAGCGGGCCATGGAAATCATTGCGTCAGGTGAAATTGGTGAGGTGAAGTGGGTGCGGGCCGATCTGGGCTTCCCGGCACCCGCAGACCCCTCGGCACGCATTTGGGCCCCGGCCGACGGCGGCGGGGCCCTGTTGGACATCAGCGTCTATCCCCTGCTGTGGGCCTGGGCCACCCTGGGCAAGCCGGACTCGGTGGTGGCCAGCGGTGAAATCACGGAGCAGGGCGTGGATGCGCAAAACTCCCTGAGCCTGCAGTACAGCAATGGTGCCCAGGCCCAGCTCATGAGCTACCTGGGCGCCCAGGGCCCGCGCACCGCGGCGGTTGCCGGATCCCGCGGCTTTGTGGAAACCGTGGGCTCGGTGAATAATCCCAAGGGCCTGCGCATTGGCGTGGGCGGGGACAGCGAGCGCACCGAGTGGTTCGAGCATCCGGGGCGCGGATACACCTACCAGTTGCGTGAGGTGACCCGCTGCATCCAGGCGGGCCGGACCGAAAGCACCACCATGCCCCTAGATGACAGCCTGGCCATCATGGAACTCTTTGACCAGGCCCGCCGGCAAATGGGTGTCAGCTACTGGAATGATTCCCGCACCGACCTCTGATGCCCACAGCCGCACCGGAGCGGCAGGCGGCTCCACGGGACATCCCGTGGAGCCGCGGGTGCAAGGCGGTCAACCCACGCCCAGGTAGGCTTCCTTAATGGCCGGGTTGGCCAGCAGTTCCTTGCCGGTGCCGCTGTGCGTGATGGCTCCGGTTTCCAGCACGAAGGCCCGATGCGCCCGCGCCAGCGCCTGGTTGGCATTTTGTTCCACCAGCAGCACGGTGGTGCCCTGGGTGTTGATCTCGGTGATGATTTTAAAAATCTGCCGGATGAACTGCGGGGCCAGGCCCATGGATGGCTCGTCCAGCAGCAGCAGCTTCGGCCGGGACATCAGTGCCCGGCCAATGGCCAGCATTTGCTGCTCCCCGCCGCTCATGGTGCCGCCCAGCTGCCGTTCCCGTTCCTTCAGGCGCGGGAACAGGGTAAACACGCGTTCCAGGTCCTCGCCCACACCGTTGCGGTCCTTGCGCCCAAAGGTGCCCATGTCCAGGTTTTCCAGCACCGTCATGGCCGGGAAAATCCCACGGCCCTCAGGGGCTTGGGAAATGCCCTGCACCACCCGGATGTGCGCCTTCATTTTGGTGATGTCCGAGCCCATGAACTTGATGGAGCCGGTGGAGGGTGCCAGGAGCCCGGAGATGGTGCGCATGGTGGTGGTCTTGCCCGCACCGTTGGCCCCAATGAGGGAGACAATCTCCCCCTCCTGGACGGTGAACGACATGTTGTGGATGGCTTGGATGCGTCCGTAGTGGACGGATACGTCCGTCAGCTCAAGCAAAGTCATCTTCAGGTTCCCCTAGGTAGGCGGAAATGACCCTGGGGTCTTCCCGAATGATGTGCGGGAGGGCGTCGGCGATTTTTTTGCCGAATTCCAGCACCACGATCCTGTCGGTCACCCCCATGACCAGTTTCATGTCGTGCTCAATGAGCAACACCGTGTAGCCGTCGTCGCGGATGCTGCGGATGAGCGCCATGAGCTCTTCCTTTTCAGCCGGGTTGAAGCCGGCGGCCGGTTCATCCAGGCAGAGCAGTTTGGGGTCGGTGGCCAGGGCCCGGGCAATTTCCAGGCGCCGTTGGCTGCCATAGGACAGGTTGCGGGCCAGGGAGCCTGCATGCTGGCCAATGCCCACAAATTCCAGCAGGGCCATGCCCCTGTCAATGGCTGTTTTTTCCTCCCGGATGTGCCGGGGCAGGCGCAGCAGCGCCCCACCCACGGAGGTGCGGTGCCGGGCATCCAAACCCACCACCACGTTTTCCAGGGCGGTCATTTCACCAAAAAGCCTGATGTTTTGGAACGTTCTGGCCAGACCGGCGCGGGTGATCTTGTGCCGTTTCACCCCGTTCAAGACCATGCCCTCCAGCAGCACCTTTCCGCTGGTGGGCCTGTAGACACCTGTCATGGCGTTGAAGCAGGTGGTTTTTCCGGCCCCGTTGGGCCCAATGAGGCCCAGGATTTCACCACGCTTAATGGTGAAGCTGACGTCATCCAAAGCCACCAGGCCACCAAATTTCACCGTGAGGTTCTTAACCTCCACCAGGTCATCCCCCACCGCCACGTCAATTTCACGTTCCGGGGCGGCCGCTTCCGCCACCGCCTCCTCCACGTCCAGGGCTTCAATGGTTTCAATGGGTGCCTTGTGCGCTTCTGCCGCCGCCTCATGGCGTCCGGCACCCTCCGGCACGTCCTTCTCATGTGCACCCAAGGTCAAGCCTCCTTTTCAATGCTGGCGACGGACGTTTTGCTCTTTGCTCCCCGCACCCGGGCGTAGGCCTGTTGCCCGTACGCCAAAAGCCGCTGCCTGGCAGGAAGCAGGCCCTTGGAGCGGTAGATCATGATCAGCATCAACGCCAGGCCAAAGATCAAATACTTGTACTCGGCAATGGCCGTGAACCGCAGGGGAATGTAGGCCACGAGCGCGCCGCCAAAGACGGCCCCCACCTTGTTGCCCACCCCGCCCAGGACCACGGCGGCGACGAAGAGGATGGAGGTCACGACGTCGAACTTCTGGTTGTTCACGAACCCCACCTGTCCGGCGAACAAGGCCCCGGACATGCCGCCGACGCCGGCGCCCAGGGCAAAGGCCCAGACCTTGTATTTGAAGGTCGGCACGCCCATGGTCTCGGCGGCGTCCTCATCCTCGCGGATGGCGATCCAGGACCGTCCCACGCGGCTGCGCTCCAAATTTCCGGCCAGGAACAACACGATGATCAGGATTGTCAGCGTCAGCCAGTACCAGGGCGTGCCATTGGAGTTGGCGAACAAGGGGATCCCGTCGGCCCCCTCCCCCGGCGGCCGGCCCACGTTTTGAAATCCCACCTGGCCCTTCATGGCCGGCACCAGGGTGGCCAAAATACGAATGATCTCACCAAAGCCAAGCGTCACAATGGCCAGGTAGTCTCCGCGCAGACGCAGGCTCGGCACGCCCAGGACCACCCCCACACACATGGCCACCACTATGGCCAGGGGGATTGTCCACAGGTAGGGGATCTTCACAAAAGGCGAGTCGGGACTGGTCAGCATGGCCGCGGTGTAGGAACCGACGGCGAAGAAGGCAATGTATCCCAAATCCAACAGGCCGGCATAGCCAATGACAATGTTCAGCCCCACCGCCACCAGGGCGTAGACGGCCATCGAGAACAGTGCCAGGGGAAAGTCGTTGCCGGGTTCGGTGGAGAGGATGGGCGGGTTGAGCACGGGAAGCGCATACGCCACCAGCACAATGACAATGAGGTACAGCCACTGTTTTTGGCGCGGCATGGCCTGCCATTTTTCGCCCCAACGGCCAAAGGGACCTTTTTTGCCGCGCGCGTCGGCGCTGGCGCCCACCACGTCCCGGCGGCTTTGGCGGTTGGCTTTCACCTGGCTGGCGGCTGCCCCCGGCAGGGGTGTGGGTCCGTCGGTGGTGCTCATGCCTTGCTCCTTCCCAGCGAGGTGCCCAGGATGCCTTCGGGGCGCAGCAGCAGCACCAGCACGAGCACCACGAAGGCCACCACGTCCGTCCACTGCGAACTGCCCAGCAATATCTGGCCGTAATTTCCAATCAAGCCCAGCAGCAGGCCGCCCAGGAGGGCTCCCCTGACATTGCCAATGCCGCCCAGCACGGCTGCGGCGAAGGCCTTGATGCCCAAAATGAAGCCGCCGTTGTACTGCACCCCGGAGGGAATCTTCATGACGTAGAACAATGCCGCCGCCCCTGCCAGCACACCGCCAATGATGAAGGTGGTGACAATGATTTTTTCCTTGTTCACACCCATCAAGGTGGCTGTGTCAGGGTCCTGGGCCACGGCCCGGATGCCGCGTCCGGTGCGGGAGCGGCGGATGAACTGGTCCACAAAAACCATCATGATCACAGCTGCCACCACAATGATGATCTGCTGGGAGTCGATGATGGTTCCGAAGACCTCAAAGACGGGGGTGGGGATGAACATGGTCAGCGCCGGCTCCGGCAGCGGGCCGCGCCAGAGAAAGATCAAGTATTGAATGACGAAGGAGGCGCCAATGGCTGTAATCAAGTACACCAGGCGCGGGGCGTTGCGCCTGCGCAACGGCCTGTAGGCCAAACGTTCAACCAAAAGGGCCGTGATGGCCGAGGCAATGATGGCCGCCATAAGGGCCAGCACTATGTTCACCAGTATTTGGCCAAAGTTGAGGTTGGGGGCCGAGGGGCCAAAGCCGAGGAAGCTCAGAGTGAAAAAGACCGCATAGCAGCCCATGATGAAAACTTCCGAGTGGGCAAAGTTGATCAAGTTCAACACCCCGTAGACCAGGGTGTAGCCCAGTGCCACGAGCGCGTAGATGGCTCCGAAGGTCAGCCCGTCAAAGGTGGCACTCCAAAAGTTTTCCGTCAGGGCGTTGACATCAAAATTAATCCAGTCACTGTCGGCGGGAACAGCTGTAAGAACTGTTGAGAGCATGGGTGGGATCCAGTTCCAGCCAGCCCGGCACCGAAAGCGCTGCAGGGCTGCCTCGTAGGGCGGATGTGGGTGCAATCACGGCAATGCTGTGGAGCGTGCGTGCTTAGGCACGCTCCACAGCACTTGCGTGGTGGAACTACTCGCCGATGGCGCCGATCGGCACGATCTTTCCGTCCTGGACGCGGTAACCGTAGACGGTGGGTGCCTGCAGTTCGCCCTTGTCATCCCACTTGTAGAACTTGCTCAGCCCTGAGGCCTCGTAGTTGTTCACCCAATCCAACAGGGTGGGCCGGTCCTGGTTGCCCGCGTCGATTCCGGCCAACAGGATCGTGGCGGCGTCGTAACCTTCAATGGAGTACGTGCCGGGATCGGCACTGGTCAATTCCTTGTAGGCCTCGGCAAAGTCCGGGATCAACTCGCCCGGGATGCAGGGGCAGGTGAAGAAGGCATTGTTGGAGGCGTCTCCGGCCTGCTTGATGAACTGGTCATCCTTGACGCCGTCAGGACCCACAAAGGCACCCTTGAAGCCCTTGGCCACCAGCTGCTGGTTAAAGGGTGCACCTTCAGCGAAGTAGCCGGAGTAGAAGACCGCATCGGCGTCGGAGTTGATGATCTTGGAAATGGTGGCGGAGAAATCCTTTTGCCCCGTGGTCACCTTGTCCGAGCCCACCAGCTTGTCGCCCAGGCCTTCGGTGGTGGTGGCGCCCAGGCCGATGCCGTAATCGGAGTCGTCCTGAACCAGGTAGACCTTTTCGGCGCCCATGGTTTCAGTCATGAACTGTGCGGCGGCCGGGCCCTGCACCGCGTCATTGCCCAGCCCCCGGAAGAAGGTGGTCCAGCCATTGGTGGTCAACCCGGGGTTCGTCGCAGCCGGGGTGATGTGCACCAGCTTCACCTGTTCAAAAATGTTGCCGGTGGCCTTGGATTCGCCGGAGAACGGCAGCCCCACCACGCCCACGATGTTTTCTTCCTTGGTGGCCTGCGTGACCGGGCCGGTGGCCTTGGTGGGATCGCCTTCCGTGTCGAACTTCTTGAAGGCGACCTGGCAGCCGGGGTTGGCCTTGTTGTGCTGGTCGATGGCGAGCTGGATGCCATTGAAAATATTGATGCCCAGCTGCGCATTGGCTCCGGTTTCAGCGCCAATGTAGCCCAAGGTGGTGCTTGAGGGGCAGACAGCCTCTCCGTCCCCTGCCGGCAGCACCGCGTCTGCGGGGGTTTCAATGGAGGTCAGGACCGGGATGTCAAGATTCAAATTTGAACCTTCACTGCCGGCGCTGGTGGAACCCGGAGCTGGTTCTTGATTTGCACAGGAGGTCAACAACAGTGTCACGGTCGCGGCCGTGGCAAACGCTGTCATTACTTTTTTGCGATTCATTAAAACGCCTTCCCTAGTAAGCATCCCTGTCCACGAACTTCTTTGTCCGCTGGGACATTCGGCCTCACGTCAACTGACCCTACTCTTGAGTATGTGACTTAGGACACATGTGTCCATAAAGATCTGGTAACGGATGCGCTCAGGGTGTTGTTGGCGAAAGTTCCTGCCGCGCCGCGTCGTCGTAGGCCCGGGACAGCAGCCGGTAGTGGCGGGTGCCCATGGCCGCGACGGCAATGAGGACGGTGGCAACACCGGAAATGAGGAACACCAGGGCCATGCCGCGGGCCTCCCCGGGTCCCAAAAGCCAGCCCCAGGCGTCTTGGCCTGAGGGCGTTTCCATGTAGGGAATGAGCCAAAACTGCGCCAGCGGGGCAATGGCGAAGGCTGTGACGGGGGTGGCGGCAGCCTCCACCGTCATCGCCAGCCCAAAGACCCGGCCCTGGGTTTTGGCCGGCACCACCTGTTGAATGATGGTCTGTTCCGCCGCCTCCACCGCCGGCATGAGTATCATGAACAGCCAGATTCCAAGCGCGTAGAGCCACCACCATTCGCGCAGCGTGAACAGGGCACCCAACACGCCCGTGCAGGCCACCAGCAGGAGCATGGTGCGCAGCGGGCGCCTGCCCAGGCCAAACTTTGCCACCAGGGCGCCGCCAATGATGAATCCGGTGGCTGTGACACCCAGCACCACACCCCACATTTCCACCGAGAACAAGGTCAACCCGTAGGGATCCATGAGCGCCATGTACACGCCACCGGTGAGATTGTTAAAGGTGGTGAAAATTATGAGGGCTGCCAGGCCCTGTGTGGCACGGACCGCGGCGATTCCCTGGCGCAGTTCGCCCACAGTGGTGCTTTCCGCCCCACGGACCACCACGGGTTCCGGGATGTCGATGGTGAGCAGATGCACCAGCATCACCGCCGTTGCCAGCAGGGCCATGAGCAGCGTGCCGGCCATGCCCACCAGCCCAATGGCCAGGCCGCTGAACACGCTGGTGACCAGAAACGCCAAACCCTGCACGGAACCCACCAGGCCGTTGGCCTTGGCCCGGCCCTCGGCAGGCACCAGCAAGGTCACGGTGGTGGACAGGGCAATGTTGCGCAGCTGCTCTACGACGGCACCGAGGAGGATCACCACGGAAAAAACCCAAAACCAGGGCCGGGTCAAATCCAGTAAAAGCGGTGTGGGCAGCACGGCGAACATGACCATGGCCAGGGCGAAGAACGCCAAGGTGGCCACGGCTGAAACCACCATGACGGCGTGCTTTTTATACCTGTCGACCAACACCCCAAAAAACAGCCCAAAAACCGACACCAGCAGCATGTAGGCGCCGCCCACCAGCCCGGTGGCCAGCACCGATTTGGTCTCCAGGTAAACCCAGAAGGTCAGGGCAAACCAGAGGAAGCTGGTGATCACATTGGCCGCTGCCGTATTGATGAGCACGTGCAGGAAGGCGCCACGGTTCCGATCCCTGCCGGGCAGGAAGGCAGGGTGGTGGCCATCCCCGGGCGTGGACGCCACGCCGGCCGGGTTTACGGCATCCAGTGGCGCTGCGGGGACCTCTTCCTGCGGCATGGTCCAAGCCTAGAACTCCAGCTACGCCGCGCACACCCCTGCAGCGGAAAAACCCGCCTCCTGTGGAAGCGGGGTTTTTCGGCTGCAGGGGTGTGGTCCTTAGCCCAGCGTGGCAAGTGCCTTGTTCAGCAGTGCCGAGGGGCGCATGATGGCTGCAACCTTCGCAGCATCCGGACGGTAGTAGCCGCCCAAGTCCACGGGCGAGCCCTGAACGTTGGCCAGTTCGGCAATGATGGCGTCTTCATTTTCGGTCAAGTCCGTGGCGACGGCGGCGAAGGCCGCCGCCAGCTCGGCGTCGGCCGTTTGGGCTGCCAGTTCCTGAGCCCAGAACTTGGCCAGGTGGAAGTGGCTGCCGCGGTTGTCAATCTCGCCCACGCGGCGCTTCGGGGACTTGTCCTCCAGCAGGAAGGTGCCTGTGGCACGGTCCAGGGTGTCGGCCAGGATCTGCGCGCGGGCGTTGCCCTTGGTCACCGCCAGGTGCTCAAAGCTCACTGCCAGGGCCAGGAACTCGCCGAGTGAATCCCAGCGCAGGTGGTTTTCCTTGACCAGCTGCTGCACATGCTTGGGAGCGGAGCCGCCGGCACCGGTCTCAAAGAGCCCACCGCCTGCAATCAACGGCACCACGGAGAGCATCTTGGCGCTGGTGCCCAGTTCCAGGATCGGGAACAGGTCCGTCAGGTAGTCACGGAGCACATTGCCGGTGACGGAGATGGTGTCTTCGCCGCGGCGGATGCGTTCCAGGGTGAACTTGGTGGCCTCGATCGGGGACAAAATGCGGATGTCCAGGCCCTCGGTGTCGTGTTCGCGCAGGTATTCCGTGACCTTCCCAATGAGGTTGGCGTCGTGCGCGCGGCTCTCGTCCAGCCAGAACACGGCCGGGGTTGCGGAGGCGCGGGCGCGGGTGACGGCCAGCTTGACCCAGTCGCGGACGGGAATGTCCTTGACCTGGCAGGCACGCCAAATGTCCCCGGGCTCCACAGCGTGTTCAATGAGGACCACGCCGGCGGAGTTGACGATCTGCACGGTGCCAGCTTCAGCAAGTTCGAAGGTCTTGTCGTGGCTGCCGTATTCCTCCGCCGCTTGGGCCATGAGCCCCACATTGGGAACTGTGCCCATGGTGGTGGGGTCGAAGGCGCCGTTGGCGCGGCAGTCGTCAATGGTCGCCTGGTAAATGCCGGCGTAGCTGCTGTCCGGCAGAACAGCCAAGGTGTCGGCCTCGGCGCCGTCCGGGCCCCACATGTGGCCGGAGGTGCGGATCATCGCGGGCATGGAAGCATCCACAATCACGTCCGAGGGCACGTGGAGGTTGGTGATGCCCTTGTCCGAATCCACCATGGCCAAGGCTGGGCCGTTGTCGTAACCGCTCTTAATGGCAGCCTCCACCCCGGCACGCACGTCCCCGGGCAGCTCGGAAAGGCCGTTGAGGATGGACGCCAGGCCGTTGGCCGGGCTCAGTCCGGCAGCTTCCAGGGCCTGTCCGTAGTTGGCGAACAGCTCCGGGAAGTAGGCCTTGACCACGTGGCCGAAGATGATGGGGTCGGAAACCTTCATCATGGTGGCCTTCAAGTGGGCCGAGAGGAGCACGCCCTCTTCCTTGGCGCGGGCCACCTGGGCTGCCAGGAATTCATCCAGGGCCGCGGCGCGCATCACCGTGCCGTCGACGATTTCATTGGCCAAAACGGCGATGTTGGACTTCAGTGTCGTTTCGGTGCCGTCCAGGGCAACGAACACAATGGCGAGCCTGTCGTCGTCGTCAATGATGACGCTTTTTTCATTGTGGCGGAAGTCGCCGCTTTCCATGGTGGCCACGTTCGTTTTGGAGTCGGCGCTCCAGGGGCCCATGCTGTGCGGGTTGGCCTTGGCGTAGTTCTTCACCGAGGCGGGTGCGCGGCGGTCCGAGTTGCCTTCACGCAATACCGGGTTCACGGCACTGCCCTTGATCTTGTCGTAGCGGGCGCGGATGTCCTTTTCCTCGTCGGAGGAGGGGTCGTCCGGGTAGCCGGGGAGGGCGTATCCCTGGCTTTGCAGTTCGGCAATGGCAGCTTTGAGCTGCGGGATGGAGGCACTGATGTTGGGGAGTTTGATGATGTTCGCATCCGGGCTCTTGGCCAGGGCGCCGAGTTCGGCCAGGGAGTCGGCAACGCGCTGTTCTTCGCCGAGGTGATCGTTGAACGCTGCAATGATGCGCCCTGACAGTGAGATGTCGCGGGTTTCCACATCCACCCCGGCGGTGGAGGCAAAGGCCTCAACAATCGGTAGGAGTGAGTACGTGGCCAGCATTGGCGCTTCGTCGGTGAGGGTGTAAATGATTTTCGCCATGGGTGTTGTCTCTCCTGCTGAAATTCAATGGATTACTAAGAATCTGGTGACATTTCTTTCCCTTCTAACTTACCCGAGCCAGCGCCTTTGCCCGCCATTGTGTGCAACCGGGCCCTGTGGGCGAAGTGAGATTAGCCTTACTTACGGTGCGTTGGCGCAGTTTTACTCCTACCGTGGGGGTTATGGAACTCAAAGGAATGCTTGCAGAAGCCATTAACACCCAAATCACGTTGGAAATTCAGGCCTCGGTGGTTTACCGCCAGTTGTCCATTGAAATGGCGGTGCGGGACCTGCCGGGGATTTCCGGCTGGTTCCTGGCCCAGTCGGCCGAGGAGCTCGAGCACGCCCAAAAATTCACCGACCACATGACCGACAGGAACGCCACCCCGAAGATTGGCATGATCACAGCCCCCAATGTTGCCATCAACTCGGTGCTGGAGGCTTTCGAGGCGTCCCTTGCGCACGAACAAAAAGTCTCTGAATCAATCCGCAACCTCTACCGTCTGGCGCAGCAGGAAGGGGACATTGACTCCATTCCGCTGCTGAACTGGTTCGTTGAGGAACAGCTCGAAGAAGAAGCCACGGTGGGCGAAATCATTGGCCGCGTGCGTTTGATCGGCAATGACGGCAACGGCCTGCTGCGTCTTGACGCGGAGCTCAGCGCCCGCAAGGAATCCGGCGAGTAGCCAACACCCCTTTTCCCCAGGCACTTAAAGCCAGCGCTCCCCCACCTTGAACCATCCGGTGAGGGAGCGTTGGCGTTTCACCCCGGCACAGGGTGCGGGGGCGTTGCCGCTTAGTGGAAGAAGTGGCGGGCACCCGTGAAGTACATGGTGATGCCGGCGGCATTGGCTGCTGCAATGACTTCCTCGTCACGGACGGAACCACCGGGTTGGACCACTGCACGCACACCGGCGTCGAGCAGGATCTGCAGGCCGTCGGCGAAGGGGAAGAACGCATCCGAGGATGCCACGGCGCCGATGGAGCGCTGCTTTGAAACACCCGGGGCGCCGGAGGCACCACCGGCGGCGTCCACATCCGATTCCACGGTGACGCCCAGCGAATTGGCGCGTTCCACGGCCAGCCTGCATGAATCCACCCGGTTGACCTGGCCCATGCCGATCCCCACCGCGGCGCCGTTGTTGGCGAGCAGGATGGCGTTGGACTTGGCGGCGCGGACAGCTGTCCAGGCGAACTTCAAGTCCGCCAGGGTTTCCGGATCGGCGGCGGCACCGGCGGCCAGGGTCCAGTTCTCGGGGTTGTCACCCTCGGCGTCGACCTTGTCGCTCATCTGCACCAGCATGCCGCCGGAGACCTGCCGGACCTCCGCCGGGTACCGGCCGTAGCCTTCGGGCAGGGCGAGCAGGCGGATGTTCTTCTTCGCCGAGAGGATCTCCACGGCTTCGGGCTCAAAGTCCGGGGCAATGACAACCTCGGTGAAGATGCCGGCCACGGTGCGGGCCATGGCCGCCGTGACGGTGCGGTTGGCGGCAATGACGCCGCCAAAGGCGGAGAGCGGATCGCAGGCATGCGCCTTGGCGTGGGCGTCGGCAATGGGGTCAGCCGCGTCCGGGGAGGCCACGGCCACACCGCAGGGGTTGGCGTGCTTGATGATGGCCACGGCGGGGGCGTCAAAGTCGAACGCGGCCCGCAGAGCCGCGTCGGCGTCCACGAAGTTGTTGTAGCTCATGGCCTTGCCGTGGAGCTGGTCAGCCTGGGCAATGCCCGACGGCGCGCCCTGGTCCACGTACAGCGCCGCCTGCTGGTGGGGGTTCTCTCCGTACCGCAGCACCTCGGAGCGTTCCAGGGAGTACCCGGCGTAGGCGGGCCAGTCAATGACGCCGTCACCGTCTTCATCCAGGAACTGCGCGGCGGTCCACGCGGCCACGGCATTGTCATACGCCGCAGTGTGGGCGAAGGCCGATGCCGCCAGGCGCTGGCGTGCGGCCAGGGTGAAACCGCCCTCCTGGGCTGCCGCAATGACGGCGCCATAGCGTGCAGGGTCAACCACCACGGCCACGGAGGGGTGGTTCTTGGCCGCGGCGCGGACCATGGAGGGACCGCCAATGTCGATTTGCTCCACCACGGCGTCCTGGCCGGCACCGGAGTTGACGGTGTCCACGAAGGGGTACAGGTTCACCACCACCAGATCAAACGGTTCCACATGCATTTCCTCGAGCTGGTGCACGTGGTCGGGCAGGCGGCGGTCGGCCAGGATGCCGGCGTGGATCAAGGGGTGCAGGGTCTTGACGCGGCCGTCCAGGCATTCACGGAAGCCTGTCACCTCCGACACCTCCGTCACCGGGACTCCGGCGGCGGCAATCTTTGCTGCCGTGGAGCCGGTGGACACAATTGCAACACCGGCGGCGTGCAAGCCGGCGGCAAGCTCCTCCAAACCGGTTTTGTCGTAGACCGAGATGAGGGCACGGCGGATGGGAACACGGTTGGGGGAAACGCTGGTCACAGAAAAGCTCCAAAGGTGGCGTGATGGTGGCGACACATAAAGTTTAGGTCACTGCGGCAATGATTGCTGCCCGGCCCGCCTCCGCGGCTGCCGCGGGAAGCCCGGTAGGATTCCAAGCATGACTTCCAGTGAGCTGTACCACACTCCCCTGACGCCCCGGGAAGGTACCGGGAAAGCGGGCCAACTGCCGGCGGATCTGCCCCGGCTCATCAATTCGGTGATCCTGCCCGGCTTTGTGGGCACCACGGTGCCGCCGTGGCTGGAACGTGCCCTGCGCGAAGGCTTGGCCGGTGTGGTGTATTTCAGCCATAATCTGGTTCCTGATGTCCCCGGCCAGGCCGCGGCATTGTCGGCGGCCATCAAGGCGGCCAATCCCCGGGCCGTCATTGGGGTGGATGAAGAGGGCGGCAATGTCACGCGCCTGCAGGCCCGGGACGGCTCCACCATTCCCGGGGCCGCGGTGCTGGGGGCCTTGAATGAGCCGGCCACCACCGAGTCCGCCGGACGGGCCCTTGGGCAGCTGTGCCGTGACGCCGGCATCACCTTGACCATTGCCCCCGTGGCGGATGTCAATACCAACGTCGACAATCCCGTCATCGGGGTGCGCGCCTTTGGTTCCAGCACGGGGCTGGTGCAGGTGCACACGGCCGCAGCCGTCACAGGCATTCAACAGTTGCGGGTGGCTGCGTGCGCCAAGCATTTCCCCGGGCACGGGGACACCGTGGCCGATTCCCACATGGATGTGGCCCGCGTTGAACTGTCCTTGGCGGACATGGCCGAATTTCATTTACCGCCGTTCCAGTCAGCCGTGGATGCCGGCGTCATGGCCATGATGAGCGCCCACATCATCGTCCCGGAACTCGGTGGGCTCCCTGCCACATTGAACCCGGCCGCTGCCAAGTTGCTGCGCGGGATGGGTTTTGAGGGGGTGCTCATCACCGACGCCCTGGACATGGCCGCCGTGCGCGCCACCGTGGGCCCCGGTGAGGGCGCGGTGCTGGCCCTGCTGGCCGGCAATGACCTTCTCTGCGTGGGGAACCCCCTGAACGCGTACACCAGTGGCCAAAATGATGAGGCCTGCTACCTGGAAGTGTTCGACGCCGTCCACGCTGCGGTGCTCTCCGGCCGCCTCCCGGTGGATGTGCTGCGCAGCGCCGCCGGTCGGGTGCAGGCAATGGCCCGTTGGTCCGCCACTGCCTTGCCGCAGCCCTCAACGTCCCCGCAGAACGACGTCGATTGGCTCGGCGCCGCAGCGCGCGCCTGCCGCCTGGACGCATTGGGCGACGCTCCCGTGCTGACAGGAGCGGGAACCGTCACCTTGGTGGATGTGCGCACCGGTCACAATATGGCCGCAGGTGTCACCGGGAACTTCCTGGCGGAGGCCTTGTCCAATTATGCCGTGACGGTGCTCGAGGCAGCCCGGCTTTCCGCCGTGGAGCTGGAAGTGGCCCTCCTGCAGGCTGTAGGTGCTGTGCTGGTGCTCAGCGATTCCCTGACCTCGGCCGCACAGTTGGAGGCCTTGGAGCTGGTGTTTTCCACGGCCCCGCAGGCCGTGTGCATCAATGCCGGTCTGGCACCCCGGGAAGCCAGCAGCTTCCCGGCCGTGCATTGCCACGGTTTCAGCCAGGTCACGGCGCGGGCCGTGGCAGCGTTGCTGGAAGGCGCCTAAACGGCCCTGCCCCGTCCCGCCCGTTGACCTCTTTTGCAAGGAACCCCATGAACCACCCTGAAAACAACCCCGCCGAGGTGCTTCGCACCGAGATTGGCACACTCGTGACCGAGGCAGCCAATCCGAAGTATCCGGATCTTGCCGCCTTGTCCACCACCGAGCTGGTGGCCGGCATGAACAGTGAGGACGTTCTGGTTCCGGCGGCCATCGCCCGGGCGCAGGACACCATTGCCGGGATCATTGATGAAATTGCCGCCCGCATGGCCGGCGGTGGCCGCCTGATTTATGTGGGCGCCGGCACGCCGGGCCGCATGGGGATTTTGGATGCCAGCGAATGCCCGCCCACCTTTGGCACGGACCCAGCCCAGGTGGTGGGCATCATTGCCGGCGGCCAGGCTGCCGTAAAGCAGGCGGTGGAGAACGCCGAGGACAGCATGGTGGCGGGCGCGGCGGACATGGCCGCACTGGAACCCTCAGCCCGTGACAGTGTCATTGGGATGGCCGCCTCCGGGCGCACCCCCTACGTCATCGCCGCCGTTGAGGCTGCGCGTGCGGCCGGTGCCTACACGGTCGGTTTCGCCTGCAACAACAACTCCGCGCTGGGTGCAGCGGCGCAGACAGCCCTGGAAATCGAGGTGGGCCCGGAATTTTTGAGCGGTTCCACCCGCCTGAAGGCGGGCACCTGTCAAAAAATGGTGTTAAACATGATCAGCACCATCACCATGGTGCGGCTGGGCAAAAGCTACAAAAACATGATGGTGGATCTGCGCGCCACGAACGCGAAGCTGCATGCCCGCAGCGCCCGCACGCTCATGCAGCTCACAGGCTGCGACGCGCAGGCGGCCACCGCGGCATTGACGGCTGCGAACGGGCACCTCAAGACGGCGATCTTCAGCATCCTGACTGCCCTGCCCGCCGACGAATCAGCCCGGCTCCTGGCGCAGCACAAAGGTTTTCTGCCAGCGGCCCTGGCCGCCCACCAGTAAACATGCACGGACAGCCCGCGGTGTTACCCCCCGTTACCGTGCGGTGCAAGGGCATTGTTGGCCAACGGCGCGAACCCACCCGGGGTTGGCGGTGGCGCGGGGGGACTGCGCGCCGCCAGGATTAATCTCGTCTATTGTTTTGCCTTATGAAACGACAGGCGACATGAGCACCCCCACAGTACCTTTGACAGGCGACCACGTGGTCCAGGAACTGCCATGGCGTTGGCGCGTGCAGGGCAGCATTTTCATCATTGGCGGTTTGGGCTTCATGTTTGATGCCTGGGATGTGACATTGAACGGCTTCCTCATTCCGTTGTTGTCCAAGGAATGGGGACTCAGCACCGGGCAGGCGGCGTGGATCGGCACCGCGAACCTTATTGGCATGGCAGTGGGCGCGTTTGCCTGGGGTTCCATAGCGGACGTCATTGGCCGGAAGAAGGCCTTCACCTTGACGCTGCTGATCTTTTCGCTGTTTACGGTGCTGGGGGCCTTTTCCAATGAAATTGTCCTGTTTTGTGTGTTCCGCTTCCTGGCCGGCTTTGGTCTGGGCGGCTGCATTCCTGTGGACTACGCACTGGTGGGTGAATTCACGCCGCGCAAACACCGTGGCCGGGTGCTGACAGCCATGGATGCCTGGTGGCCCATTGGGGCAACCCTGTGCGGCGTGGTTTCCGCGGCACTCATGGCCTCTTTTGGAAACTGGCGCTACCTGATGCTGGTGATGGTGCTGCCGGCATTGCTGGTCTTTTGGGTGCGTGTGGGCGTGCCGGAGTCCCCCCTGTATTTGGTGCGGGCAGGGCGTCCGGCCGAGGCGAAGGCAGTCATCAACACGCTCATTGAACGGACGGGTGCACAGGTGGGGCCGTGGACGCTGCCGGATCCGGTGGCGGTTCCCAAACTTTCCTTCGCCAAGGTCACGGACCAGCTGGCTGGCCTGTGGCGGTTCAATTGGCGTGTTACGGGCGTGGCCTGGTCCCTGTTTTTAACCATCCTGCTGGTTTATTACGGGGCCCTGACCTGGATGCCGTCCATTTTGGTGGCCACCGGCTACGCCCAGAACAAGGCGTTCATGGCCACGGCGTCCATGACCGGAATTGGTCTGCTGGGGGTGGTTGCCGCTGCCTTGCTGGTGGAGCGGGTGGGAAGGAAATGGTTGCTGGCCATCACCGGGCCACTGTCGGCTTTGTCTTTGGTGATCTTTGCGCTGCTCCTGGAGGCCCCCGTTGCGGCGCAACTGTGGTTGCTGGTCTTCGGCTTCGTGGTTCAAGTGGCCATCCCCGTGCTGTACACCTACGTTTCGGAGCTGTACCCCACCCATTTGCGGGCCACCGGCTTCGGCTGGGCCTCAACCGTTTCCCGGGTGGGGGCCGGACTGGTGCCGCTGATCTTTGGCTCGCTGCTGTGGCCCCTGCTGGGACTGCCACTGACTTTTGCCATCACGGGTGCTTTGGTGGTGCTGGCCGTTCTTTGGATGGCACGCTCGGCGCCCGAAACAAAGGGTGCGGCCTTGAACTGAGCCATTTCCCCGGTTCGGCGTGGGCAAACCTCCGCGGGGCAGTGGATCCAACACCTCCTGGACGTTTGCACCGCTGCCCCTTTACCCAGGGCAGCCCCCCGGACCCGGGCAGCCGGCGGTCTGGGCAAGGTGTTCCCAGACCTTGACCACGGCGCTGTCAGGGCCAAATGGTCAGCGCCCGCAGCGACGCAGTAGGCTGGGATGATCACCCACCCCCCTGATTGAGGACTGAGCTTTGAGCGCCTTGCTTCCCACCACATTTGCCGCCACCGGACTATTGGGGGGCTATCAGACTGCGCGTGCCACCAAGAACCGTCAGCTGGGCGGCGTCGTGCTGGCCGCCGCAGCCGCCGGCGCATTCCAGGGCTGGAAGAGGAATGCCGGGACTGGGACGGCAGTGGCCTTGACCGCAGGCTACGTGCTGGCTTTTGGGGGTTCACATCCGCTGGCGAAGCGAATGGGCTCCTGGCCGGCCGTGTACACGGTGACGGGGGCAACAGTGCTTGCCTCATTGCTGTTCGGACGCCGCAGAAAATAACCCATGGAATTTTTGGACAGCAGCACCGGCATCCCTGCCGGCTCTTGGGTCTATATGGTGGGCGGCATTTTTGTGATGCTCTCCGCAGTGCTCCCGCCCGTACCCAGCACCACTGTTTTTGTGGGCTTGGGGGCCGTCGCCGGATTTGACCACGGCCTTAGTCCGCTGATGTTGGTGTTGGCCATGATGGGCGGAGCCGTTGCCGGTGATCTGCTCACCTACTGGGGCACCCGCAAGGTCGGTGGGAGCAGGTGGGGATCAACCCGGGGGTCACGGCGCAAACGGGCCATGGATTCCGCTGCCCGCAGGCTCAAGGAACGGCCCTACATGTTCATGCTCACCTCCCGCTTCATTCCGCTGGGCCGGCTGTCATCAAATGTCGCGGCAACCGTGGCTGGTTATCAGCTAAAGGCCTTCGCGACGTATTCGGTGGCATCGGCGGCCCTGTGGAGCGTGTACTCGGTGGGAATCGGCATGCTCACCCAACAGTGGCCGAATCTTTCCACCCAGCTGGCAGTGGTGGCGGCGATTGTCTTTTCCATTGTGCTCGGATGGCTCGTTGGCAAAATTTCCGGCTGGTTTCTTGACCGCAAACAAAGCAGCCCCGCCGCCCAGTAGTTCTCAGGCGCCGGTGGTTCTCAGGCCCAGTAGTTCTCAGGCGCCGGTGGTTCTCAAGCGCCGGCCAAGCTCCCCAGAACTTCCAGCAGCAGTTCCCGTTCAGCAATCTTTATCCGCTCGTGCAGGCTTTCCTCGGTGTCCCCGGGAAGCACTGCCACGGGCGTTTGGGCAATGATGGGCCCAGTGTCCACACCGGCGTCCGCATAGTGCACGGTGCAGCCGGTGACCTTTACCCCGTAGGCCAGCGCATCACGCACCCCGTGGGCCCCGGGGAAGGCCGGAAGCAGCGCCGGGTGCGTATTGATGTAGCGGCCGGAAAAGGCATCAATGAAGGTCGGGGCAACTATCCGCATGAACCCGCTGGAGACCACGTAATCGGGCTGGTGGGCTGCCACGGCGCTCAGGAGGGCCGCGTCCCAGTCGCTGCGCTGGGCGTAGTCCTTGAAATTCACGACAAAAGTTTCCAGTCCGGCGGCGGCGGAACGTTCCACGCCGAGGGTGTGGTGCCGATCAGCGCCCACGGCGGCAATCTCAAGGGGAAGGCTTCCACTGTCCACGGCGTCAATGACCGCCTGCAGATTTGACCCGGTCCCGGAAACTAAAACAACTATGCGCATGGTTCCAATTTTAGGGCCCAAGAGAGCCATCCCCTATTCCTGCGCCGCCGCCTGCTGTGATCCCTGGCGCGGGTGCGGGGCCAGTGCGGCGTCGCCCTCCAGCCAGGGTGCCAGCAGGGAACCCAGAACGACGCCGGCCCCCACCTCCGCGCCAATCCACAGCGCCGCCGTGAACGGCTCGGGACCCAGTTCGCTGAAGCGGCCAATCCCGAGGGAGCCTTGGGAAAGCCAGAACAGCAGCCACGCCATGGCTGCCGCTGCCAGCCCCGTGACCATGCCCAGGAACAGGGTGGAGCCAGGCAGCGAGAGCCAACGCACGCGCACCTTCAAGGACAACCACTCGTCAAAATGGTTCTCCCCGGCCCGGACAAACCACCAACCGGCCAGCACACCCGCGGCAATGGGGATCAGCAGTGCCGCATAGCCCAGGGTCAGTGGTCCGGTGGGCAGGGCGGCCAAAATGGGAATGGGCGGAACCGGAGCGACAGCTGTTGCCAGGGGTGTCACGGTGGATCCTGCACCCACGCTAAAACCATCCCCACCGGCCCACGCCATGGCCCAAATTGCCAGGTTGGGCATATAGGCCAGTTGGCCCAGCGTCAGCGCGGCTCCCCCCACTGGCCCTGGACGCAGCGCCTGGTAAACGGCCACGATGTCATTCCAGCGGGCCAGCAAATTCACCGTCAGCAGCAGGGCCGAAAGGGACAGTGCCGCCACTGCGGCCACGAAGGCTGAACGGAGCACCGCCCAAGCATAGGATCCTGCCCAGCGCTGGTCCTGGCTGGTTTTGGCTATCCAATCCGCAGCGCTGAGGCCAATGAGCCGGCTCCAGGAACCGGCTTCCAGGCGCGAACCAACAATGAGTCCGGCGACTGCGGGGATCAGCGGCACCAACATGCCCGCCAGCAGGGGCGCCTCCACTCCGGGGGCGCTGCAAACAAAGGCTGTTGCCAGGCCGGCAGCACCGTAGACCAGCGCAGCGGCGCAGAGGGGTTGCCAGAGCTGATCCGTGTAGGAGGCACGTGCCAGGCGGCGCCCGGAGCGCCAGGAGAGGAAAAAGGGAATCAACAGCAGGCCCAGGGGCAGCAATGTGTAGGACCCCACCTCCACGGTGGCGGAGCTTGGCCCACTTGCCAAGGTGACGCTGAGCGGCACGCCGTGGCCCAGCAACCAAATTTGGCCGGCAAGGCTGGCAATGGCCGAGCCATCAGCTGCCGCAAAACCACCGGCAAACCATGTCGCCGCCAGCGGAATTGCCACCACCAGCGCAGAGATGACAAACATTTGGGCAGCCTCAAATGCTCCCTGCAGCCATAGCGGCATAGGAATCCCATTGTGTTCACGCTTGGCCGCTGTGCTGTTCATCGTCTTCAATGGTGCCACACGGCGGGCTGCCTTTTGACGCAGGCACCGGTGCAATGGCCCACAAATACCGCCGTATTAACACAAATAGGGCCCGAGATAAACTCGGACCCTATTTGTTCAAGCCACTTGGCCTAAAGAATGAGCAGTTGCCTGCTTATTTACTTTAGAATTAGATGGCCTGGATGTTGACTGCCTGGGGACCCTTGGGACCCTGCTCAACATCGAAAGAAACCTTCTGGTTCTCTTCGAGGGAGCGGTAGCCTGAGGAGTTGATCGCCGAGTAGTGAGCGAAAACATCCTGTGACTGATCATCGGGTGAGATGAAGCCGAAGCCCTTTTCAGCGTTGAACCATTTGACGGTGCCTGTAGCCATTATTTCTATTTCCTTCTGAAGTTGGAGATTCCGCCCGACTTTCGGGCCTCCGTATACGGTGTAAGTCCGCTTCTCCAGAAAAGCGACGTCTCCCCAAGGGGTGGCATCGCTTCAACTACAAAAAACGCAACACTACAACTACGAACAAGTATACATGCGAAAAAGCCTGGCGCCGCTTAATTTTGAGATACGGCTCACCCTGCCGGGTTTTCTGCAAGCCTCGGGCACCGCCAGCCCCGTGTTTGAGCGGTTTATCAACCCAAAACACCTTTCGACATATTTCCGTCATGAACGTTGGGAGGGCCCCGCTGCGGGGAAAGGGCGCGGTCGCTTGGAGCTAAGTTTCAAAAAAGTGGGCTGTTCCCCCGCCGCGGACTTGCTGGCGGGACCAGGGCGGTCATTGGCCTGCGCTCCCGGTTAAGGATTTCCGGAAGTTGCCGCAGCCCAGAAAGGCAAGGCCTTGACCTGCCTGCGAGGCGATCCGGAACCTCTCCTGCTCCATGTGCCGCCCCGACGGCAGGAGCAGGTGGTCACCTTGCTGTCATTGCTGAACCTTCGTGCCGGTGCGCGTCCCTCATGGTTCCACTGCGCCAGCCTCCCGGGCACCGGGAGGCTGACGGCGCCAGGACGAGACCATGGATTCCGTGGCAGGGTCGGGAACACCGCCGTAAAATTTTTCCAACACCTGGCCAAACAGGGGCTCCCCAGGGGCAGCCGCCTGAAACAGGGTCATGGAGGAAGCCAGTTTTTGCGCATCAGTATGGCCCAGCACTTGTTCGGCACTTTGCCCGCTGGTGGACAACAGCAGCCTGGAGCATTCCCGCAACCTGTGGCCAAGGACAGGATGGGCCGCGTATGCCACGGCCTCGGCCCAGGAAGCAATGGCGTACCGTTTGGCAGTCGGGCTGTGGCCGAGGCCCTGCACCTGCGGGAAAATAAACCACATCCAGTGGCTGCGCTTCCGCCCTGCGCGCAGTTCCTGCAGCACCTCCCTGTACACCTGGTCCTGGGCGGCCAAGAAACGCGTGAGATCAAATTGTCCAGCCATGGAACACCTTCCTTTAACGTCTGGGAGCTGCTGCCACATGTTGCCGACGGTAAACGCCACGGTTCCGCGGCGACGTCTGCCCTGCAGAAACACCAACACCTTATGCCCCCAGTATCGAGGCAACGCTGCTGCCAGGAAAGCGCGGTGCGCTGGGCCAGCATTGATCAGCACGCTAAAGGGGCCATGCGTCAGCGGACTTGCCGGCCCTCCGGGATGTGGGGGCGCGCCTGAACTCCGCCGTACCCGTGGCAAACAGACGTCAACCATCCCTTCCGGGTTTGAGCCAGGAATGCCTGTGGGCATCACGCGCGACGGCGGCTGCCAATGCTGGTAGACATGGAGCATGAACGACACCACAGGGCGCCCTGCTTCACACGGCCACGCGCATGGAGCCAATCCGCAAAGGACCCAACTGACAGGGACTATGGTCTCACTTGTGGTGTGGGCGGTGGTGGCCCTTCCCATCGTCCTGCTGGCTTTGCTCATTTTCGCCCAACTCATGCAGGCTGACAGTGGTTTGGCTGCCCCCCGCAACCTTGGCCTGATCTTTGGCGGCGCCATACTGTTGTTGTGCATGCTGGCCACCCCGCATTTGATGGGCCAGGCGGCACGCTTCCGTGAACGCGCCATGTGGCTGGCAGCCCTTGCCACCGGCGTGCCCACAGCGGGCGTCGTTGTTTACTTCATCTTCCGCTGGCTCGGGAACCTCGGCTGATGCATGAGTTCGGAATGGGCCGCGGCAGGGGCCCTTTCCGACAAGAGGTCCATCCTCTCAAGGCCGGGACGGGGACAGCCGCGTGGGCATGGATCGGCGGTTGGGCGCCCGCCACAGCACAGGACGGCGGGCCGGATGTGGGGGCCTTGGGGTGGACCTCCCGGCTTCACATGCCACAATAATTGCCATGGCCTACCGTGAAATCCCCTCCCAGCGACTGGCAGTCCCGCGCAGCAGCCCATCCGCGCAGCCGGCGGCCCAGCACCGCTCCATCTGGTGGGCCGTGGGCGTTTCAGTGGCCGGTTGGGCACTGTTGGCGTACCCGGCGTTCCTGCTCTGCATGCTTTCACTGCTCATTGTGAACGGCTCGCTGGATGGAAATGTGACTGCCGGCTCAACCATTTTGGGCATCTTGGGCTTTATGTCCACGGCATGCATGGTGGTGTTTCCGCCGTTGCTGGGCTTTGCCGTGAAAACACGACGCCGGTCCCTCTGGCTTCCGGCAATTCTCACCGGGGCACTGTCCCTGGTCATGTCCTTTTACCTGCTCGTGGGCTGGATCATTCCCTTTGCGTAGCTCCGGGTGGAAGTTGGCCGTGTTTTAAAAATGTCACAGCGTCGGGGCCCAGTCGCGTCCGCATGACCTCGATGGCTTCCGGGTTTTGGTCCACCAGCACAAAGCGGCGCCCCAGTTCCAGCGCAGCGGCGCCCGTGGTGCCGCTGCCGCCAAAGAAGTCCAGCACCCAGTCCCCGCGTTCGGTGCTGGCGGAAATGATGCGCCGCAAAATTCCCAATGGCTTTTGCGTTGGATAACCGGTCTTTTCACGCCCACTGGGTGAAACAATCGTGTGCCACCAGGTGTCTGTGGGCAGCTTGCCCAACGCCACTTTCTCCGGCGTCACCAGCCCGGGCGCCATGTACGGCTCCCGGTCAACCTCGGCACTGTTGAAGAAGTACGTCTTCGGATTTTTGACGTACACCAAGATGTTGTCGTGCTTGGCGGGCCATTTCCTTTTGGTGCGGGCGCCGTAGTCATAGGCCCAAATGATCTCGTTCAAAAAGCACTCGCGGCCAAAGAGCGCATCCAGCAGCACCTTGGCGTAATGCACCTCGCGGTAATCCAGGTGCAGGTACAGGGTGCCGTCGTCGGACAGCAGCCGCCAGGCTTCCTCCAGCCTGGGTTCCAAAAATTCCCAGTAATTGCCGAAGGAATCGTTGTAGCTAAGCGTCAGGCCCTTGATGGTCTCGTAGCTGCGGCCCTGGAAGCCCACCCTTGAACCCGAGGCACTGCGCACATTGGTCATGTTCTGGCGCGCCTGGACCTTGCCGGTGTTGAACGGCGGGTCAATGTAAATCAGCCGGAAGCTCTCATCGGGCAGCGTGCCCAAGAAGCTGAGGTTGTCACCCTCGGCGACCAGGTTCCCCCCATCCGCCTGCCACGCGGTGGCCGGTGCCGGGCCCAGGGGGGAACTGCTCGCGTCCAATGTCATGCTTCAAGGTTAATGGCGCAGCTGGAAAGCAGCTAAACCAGTGTCGGTGCCCCGTCGACCCTCAGTAGCTGTCAGGGCGGTGCACGTCTTTTGTGACATGGCTGTAGTGGAAGGTGACGGGTCCGCCCGGGTGGACGAATTCGTGGTTGGCGCCGTTGGGCACACCGTAGGCGCCATAGTTTTCATCCCATGAGCCATTGACCACCACTTTGTAGCTGTAATGGCCGGCGGGAAGATCAAGCGTGAGCTTCCAGACCGACTCATCAAGGCGCATCTGCGTGCCATCGTGCGTGGGGTCCCAGTCCTCGGAGCCGCCAAGCAGGCTGTTGAAATCCCCTGCCAGGGACACGGAGTTGGGCTGCTCGGCAGACGCTCCACCATCCACCCCGACTGCCGCCGTTTCATCGGTGGAGTTGACACTGGCCTGTATGGACGCCTTCTTGGCCGTGGATTTTTTGGCTGCCGCCTTTTTGGCCGCCTTCTGCTCCGCAGGCTCTTCCGCCTTCTGCTCCGCAGGCTGTTCCGCAGGCTTTTCCGGCGGTGGTGTGTCTGCAGGGACCGGGGTGTTGTTGTTGAGGGCGTCAACAAGTTTTTCCACGGTGTCGAAGGCAACTGTGGCGCGCAATCCATTGTCGGTGATGGCCCAGCCGCTGCGGCCCTTCGTCATCCAGCCCACCTTGGCCAGGCTGGCTGTGGCCTTGGTCAGGTTCTTGTGGCCACGGGGAATGCCGCCGGTCAGGAGCTCGGCCTCTTCCGGGGTGAAGGGCACCCGCTTGACGGCCTCGGCCAGGATCTCTCCGCCATTGGGCTTTTTATCCAGCCACGAAGCTGCGGCCATGATGTCCAGAACTTCTTTAAGGCGACGGTTGGTATTGTCTCGGATGGTCACAGTTGTCCTCCTGTTGGCACGGGTCGTTTCCACTTTTGCACGCAGAGCTGTTACCGCGCAGTAGATGACGTGATGCGGCACTAGGGCCACCACGCACCAGCTTACTGTCACGTTCCCCCGTCAGTCCCCTTGGCTGGGGCTGTGGGGCGTTTTGGCAAAAGATTTTCACATGAATCCGGTCCTGCCCGCCCGCCGTGGCGTTCACCCGCACCGGCCCTGCTTAGCCCGGAAAAGCCTCAAACACATGGGGCACGAGGGTGCAGGTGTTCTCCAACGATCCCCTCATGGTGAATAGTCCTGCGGTGGCGCCGCCAAACCCATGTAAACGGTACAAATAAAATTTTTCCGGCACTTCCGAGGACAATGAGATTTCATTTTTGGTGGCCAAAAATGGCCAATATTCTGTGCGGCGGGTGGTTTTTACCTCAATCAATTTCTCGGAACCGTCGGCATCGTACGACAACACATCGAACCCCAGCCCGTCTCCCTGGGTCACTGCCACGTGTTCCACCGCCTTGGCCAGCCGCGGCAATCCTTGGGCCACAAGCTGCGAACGCTCGTAGTTGACCACTGCCACTTCACCGGCAAGGCCAAGTTCACGCCTGTCCGATTCAAGGCGCACAAAGTCGTGTTTGATGGCCTGCCGGTGGTAGATGCGCTCCGCAATTTCCACCACTGGCGCCTCTCCCAGCTGAAGTCTCAGATCCGGGGAGGGCGTGGATACAGGCCCAGCCACTGACTTAAGCATCAGGGCCTCCAATTCGCTGTCCAGCTTAAGGCGCCGTTCCACTTCCCGCCGGAGGGCGTTCTGCACGTTGCCACGGGGCTTGTAACCGTCAATGTAAAAGGATCTGAGCGCAAGCAGCACTGCACTGATGTTGGCATGCTTGAACTCGATGGCACCCCGGCTGCGCCCGGTGACGTCCTGCAGAGTTCGATTGAAATGGGCCTTGTTCACTGGGATTCCGGACAGTTCCGCGCGAAGCATCTCAAAATAAGTGTCCACCGTGACGGCAATTTCCTTTTGGGTCCATGCGCTCCCGGCACCGTTTGCCTTCATCCGGCCAGGCTACAGCAGTCCGTACCAATCACCCGGACGGGGAGGCAAGCCGCGCCCAGCCTGCCGTGGGGGCCGTGCTCCGCCCCCTGCCCGCGCGTTACAAACCGGTTTTGCCACCCTGAATGGACGACAGTTGGCAGCTGCGCCCGTCAGCATTGCACAGGCGAACGGGAAACCCACCGGTCCTGCAGGCCCCTCAAGGCAGCCAAGCCTCTGGGCCACCCCGGCAAAGGCGCACGCGCACGGAAAGTTCCGGCGTCGCCCACGCCCTAATTGCCGCCCAGTTTGCCGGCCAGGCGGCGGCGCATTTCCGTGCTGGCCTCATTGAGTCCCACAATCTCCACCTGCTTGCCGCTGCGGCCATATTTGTCGGCAATGGCGTCGAGGGTGGCGCTGGTGGAGGCATCCCACAGATGGGAGCGGCTCATGTCAATGATGACGTGGGCGGGGTCCAGGGCATATTCGAACTGGGTGTACAAATCATTGGAGGAGGCGAAGAACAGCTCCCCGTTGACGGTGTATGTGACGCTGCCCCCGCCCACTGTGCGCTCCACGGTGACGAAGTGCGCCACCCGGCGGGCAAACATGACCATGGCCAGCACGGTTCCCGAGCCCACCCCAATGGCCAGGTTGTCAGTGGCCACGGTGGCCACCACTGTGATGACCATGACGAACGTTTCACTTTTGGGCAGCGCCTTGAGGGTCCGGGGGTGGATGCTGTGCCAGTCGAACGTGGCCCAGCAGACAAAGATCATGACAGCCACCAGGGCGGCCATGGGGATCAGGGAGACCACGTCGCCCAGCACCACCACCAGCAGCAGCAGGAAGACCCCGGCGCTGAACGTGGAGATGCGGGTCCGTGCGCCGGAGGCCTTGACGTTGATCATGGTCTGGCCAATCATGGCGCAGCCGCCCATCCCGCCACAGAAGCCCGTGACGATGTTGGCCACACCCTGCCCCCACGCCTCGCGGGTCTTGCTGGAGCGGGTGTCTGTGATGTCATCAACCAGTTTCGCCGTCATGAGCGATTCCAGCAGACCCACAAAAGCCATGGCGAGCGCAAAGGGGAAAATGACCTGCAGCGTCTCCAAGGTCATCGGAACGTTCGGGATCAACAAACCGGGCAGGGAATCGGGCAGCTGGCCCTTGTCCCCCACCGTGGGAACCACCACGGCTGCCAGCACCGTGATGAGGGTCAGCACCACAATGGCCACCAGCGGCGCCGGAACCACCTGGGTGAAGCGCGGCAGCACAAACATGATCAGCAGGGCCACTGCCACCAGGGGGTACACCAGCCAGGGCACATCAATTAGTTCCGGCAGTTGGGCAAGGAACACCAGGATGGCCAGGGCGTTGACAAAGCCCACCATGACCGAACGCGGGATGAAGCGCATCAGCTTCGCCACCCCGGACACGGACAACACAATTTGCAGCACGCCTGCCAGGATGACGGCGGCAATGAGATGGTCCACGCCGTGGGATTTCACCAGAGGGGCAATCACCAGGGCCACCGCGCCGGTGGCGGCCGAGATCATGGCTGGGCGGCCGCCGGTAAAGGCAATGGTGACTGCCATGGTGAATGCGGCGAAAAGCCCAATACGCGGATCCACCCCGGCAATGATGGAGAAGGCGATGGCCTCCGGGATCAGGGCCAGTCCCACCACCAATCCAGCCAGCACCTCGGTCTTTAACCGCCGCGGGGATTTCAAGGTCCCCCAGACCGACTGCAACTGTTCGGGGCTGAGGGGTGTTGCTGGTTTCACGGCCATGGCTGGCTCCGTTCATGGTCGATCACAGTGCTGCGGGGGCAGTGGATTGCGGCTTGTTCCAGATCAGGATGCACCTCGGGCCAAAATGGGGGCGCGGAAAATCCCGGAACGGGAACCTCCTTTACTTTAACGCACAGACAACTGCTTGCCTGCCCGGAATGCAGCGCCCTGCAGGCGTTGGGAGGCGTCAATGAACTCTCCGGGTCGTTGCAATTGCCCCACTATGACGTGAGGATTGTGTTGCATGAAGACCCTCAGCGAAATTGACGCCGGTAGAAAGGACCTTCAACGTGCTTTGATAGTTGCCATCAGCGCAATTATTGCCATCGTGGGTTCCTTCATTGGTTCCGGCGCGGTCATTGGCACTCCGGTTCAAGAGGCCTCCGGCGGTGCGTTGTCGGCCGAGGCCACCCTCATTGCCCCCTACGGCAGCGCCTTTTCCATCTGGTCGGTCATTTATGCAGGCCTGTTGATTTATGCCGTCTGGCAGTTCCTGCCCAAACAACGCAGCCACCTGCGTCACCGCCGGATGGGTTACCCGGCGGCCGCCTCGCTCCTTTTAAACGCCGCATGGATCCTCAGCATTCAAGTGGATCTGCTGCCGTTGAGCGTCGCCGTCATTCTTGCCCTGCTGGCCGTGCTGCTGTGGATCCTGGTGATCATGCACGACCTCCCTCCGGTCTCACGGGCGGACGGCATCATCACCGACGGTTCATTTGGCCTGTACCTGGGCTGGATCAGCGTGGCCACGCTGGCCAATGTTGCCGCCTGGACAGTGGCCGAAGGCTTTGGCGGCTTTGGCCTGGACCCGGTCTATTGGGGCATCAGCGCCATCTTGGCCGCAGTGTCCGTGGGTGTCGTCATTGCCGTGTATGGGCGGGGCCGCCTTGCGCCGGCGGTGTCATTGGTCTGGGGTATTTGCTGGATAGCCGTGGGCCGGACCATGGGCGAACCCCAGTCGACTCCCTTGGCCATTGTGGCGGTGGCGGGGGCCGTGATCATTGCGGCTGTGACGGTGGCTGCACGCCTCAAAAGCAAGGAAAAGGCCATGGCGGGCGTCACGGCAGGAAGCTAGTGTGTGTGCATGAGCGAAAATTCAAGTTATGAAGATAAAGATCTAATCAACGAGCCCGCTGCAGACGATCCCCTGGGACAAATCCATTCCAGCCTCGTCACTCCTGACATTGCCGAAATCAATGAAGACGCCGCTGAACTCCGCAGGGAAAAGGAAGCGGAGACGGATAAGTTGTAGCTCCAACACAGGGCGGTGGCGCCTCCCTTCGGACCGCGTCACCGACATGCCCACAGGCGTCCTTCGTCCTGGAACGGCCGCAGGCCCTGGCTCACTTGAACGCCGGAAACTGCAGGTCAAGCCAGGTAAGGGAAGTCAGTCGTACCGCCCAATGTGGGAAGCGGGAAGGGGACAGCATGCCTGCACAAAAAAACAGGAATCGACTCTCCCAGCCTCAAAAAGGTCCGGTTCCACAGCCCCTGGTGCATCAACTTGACGGCGCCGCCTTGGCGCGGGAGCTGATGGACCCGGCGCGCGGGCAGACAATTGTGGTGGTCTCCTACGCCGCCGGCGATCCGCTGCGCCTGGACGCCAGGGTGTTGGCCCGGCGGCTGGGAAGTGAAGCGCAGGTCTACGAGATCGCCAATGGTCCGCAGACCCGCCAGCTGGAAAATGGTCTGCCTCCCCGGCTGCACATCTTTGGTGTGGGCGCCCGGGTGTACCCGCACGGCCAGCAGTGGACCCTGCGCGTCCCGCCCCCTCATCTGGCCCGTCATAACTGGCAGCTGAACAAGATCAGCGATTCCCTGGAACTGGAAGTTCTTGCCGCCCAACATTTTTCCGCTCCCCAGGCTGTCCCAGCACCCCTTGCCACGGTGACCCAGGCGCACGTGCTGGGCTTCCCCTCCCAGGACCGCGCCCTCGTGGAACTGCTCCCCGGCGGCAGGCAAGCGCTGATCCGCAGTGAGGATCTGCTGCCCGGGGTCCCCTTGAACTGGCTGGTGCGCAAAGGTCAAAGGCTGGACGGTTTTCTGGATCCAAGGGGGCACGTCCTGAACGTGCGGGGGCTCCTTTTGCCCCAGCCCTCCCCCATCACCGTCTACCGGCAAGGTGACGTGGCCCTGGCCCGGGTCAAGTCCGTCTCCCCCACCCAGGCAATTGTGGAACTTTGGCCCGGACAGGAGGCACGCATTGGCATTGAAAGCATCTCCTCCAATGAACTTGACTCCGCCCAGGACCTATTGACCGAAGATGAGGTGGTCCGGGTCCGGGTTCTTTACGAAAGCGGAGCCGTCCGGCTGTCCATGCTGGACGTGGACGACGACGAGCCCGCGGTCCCGGCGCCGGCGCTCCTTCGTGGCGGGCCGCCGTGGCTCGATGCGGACAGGCCCTATGCCAGCTTCCTCACCGCACCACCTCCGGCAGCGCCGGCAGGGCCCGGCGTTGCCGCATGTGAGGACGGCAGCGGCGGGCCGGCAGAACCCCCGCAACCCGGGGCAAGTTCCGCCAAAAGACGCACAGCCCTGCAAAGCACCCAGATGCAGTTGGAGGCGGCACGTCATACCATTGCCGAACTGATGGCCGGGCAGAAAAGACGCGGGGCCACTGACAAACTGGCGCGTTCGCTGCAGGACCAGCTGGCCCAGGAACGGGATCGGAGCCTGCAGCTAAGCCGGGAAGTCAACGACGCCAACCACCAAATGGCCACGCTGAAAGAGGATTTGGCAAAGACCAAGGCCTCCTTGGTGAGCCTGCGGCAAAAGATGCGCTCGGCGAGCTCACGCACCGAAGAGGTGCAGGAAGTGTTGTTCACCGACCGGGGCGAACAGTTCACTTTTGAGCTCCTGCAGCTGTGGGCACGGGTGGTGCCGGCTGCGGAAAAAGCCACTGCGCCGCTGGGCAGCTTCACGGCCAGTGAACAGTTTTTGGACTCCTGGGCACGTCTGACGGGGGCGCAGCGGAACAAGACGCTGCGGGCAGTGGTGGATCTGGTGGCCGAACGGCAGGGGCCCCTGCGCAAACGGGAACCACACCTTTTACGTCAAAACGAGGGCGCCCATGCCGCCCCCACCCTGCGCGGTGAGGACGTGTGCATGCGTCTTTATGTGGAGCAGGGAACGGCGGGCGCTTTGCGGCTGCATTACTGGAAGCTGCGCTCCGGTGGGGTGGAGCTTCATGAAGTGGTGCGTCACGACGTGGTGAAACCATAGACTGGTTCTTCACGTGTACGAAGGAGCTGTGCGCCCATGGGGCAAAATATTGAGCTGGTGCGATTGTTGGATGACAACGGGGCGGAAATTGGCACTGCCAACAAGGCCGAGGTCCATACCAGCGGCACCCCCCTGCACCTTGCCTTTTCCTGCCACCTTTTTGATGCTCAGGGCCGCACGCTTCTGACCCGCCGTGCCTTGGCCAAAACGGCATGGCCGGGCGTCTGGACCAATTCCTTTTGCGGGCATCCCGCACCCGGCGAATCGTTTGAGGACGCAATCATTCGCCGGGCCGCGGTGGAGTTGAACATCACCGTCGCCAACATCAAGCCCGCATTGCCCCACTTCCGTTACCGCGCCGTTGATGCGTCCGGCATTGTTGAAAACGAGGTCTGTCCGGTGTTCACGGCCAGTTTTGAGGGGGAAGCGAAAATTTCGCCCAACCCTGATGAGGTCTCTGATTGGGCGTGGTCGGAGGTGGTGGACGTGGAGGAAGCTGTCGCAGCCGCCCCCTTCGTCTTCAGCCCCTGGCTGGTGAAGCAACTGTCCGAAGGCGTCTACACCGGCGGCTCACTGCACCCCTGAGCCTTAACGGCCGCGGGGCCGCGGGTCACAGCTGGCCACCATGGCTTCGCTGCGCTCCCAGAGTTGCCGGGCCAAATCCGTCTCCTGGGCCGTGGCACTGATCTTTGCCTGCTTCCGCTTGACGTAATACTCCCCGGGCGTCCACACCACACCGGGTTCGGTGGACGCCAGCCACACCAAAGTTTCAGCGCCCTGTGTGGGGGTGAGCATAAAACGGTTGAGCAGGCTGTACCCCATTTTCAGAATTCCCGCCGATTCGGCTGAGAAGTTGCTGCCCACCACCCCTGGATGAAACGCCGCGGCGTTGATGCCCCGGTGGCCGTGGCGCTTTTGCAGCTCCTTGGTGAACAGGATGTTGGCAAGCTTGGCGTTGCCATAGGCCGCCCGGTTGTTGTAGCCCTTTTCACTGTCCAGATCGGCCATGTCGAATTTCGCCATGAACCGGTGGGCGGCGCTGGAGGTGTTGATGATGGTCGCCTGGCTGTCCACCAAAACCTCCATGAGCAGCTCGGTGAGGAGGAAGGGCGCCAGATGGTTGACCTGAAAGGTTTTCTCATGCCCATCAACAGTCACCTCCCGGGATCCCATGATGCCGCCGGCATTGTTGGCCAGCACATCGATCCGCGGGTATTTTTCCTTCAGAGCGGCTGCGAGTTCGCGCACTTGGAGAAGTTCGGTGAAGTCGGCCAAAAAATGGTCGGCGCCGATGTCCTGCGCCACCGCCTTTGTTTTGGCTGCGGACCGGCCAACCACCACCAGCCGATTGCCCTCTTGGGCCAACGCCCGGGCCGCGCTGGCCCCAATGCCATCGCTGGCGCCGGTTATCACAATGGTGCGTGTCATGAAGTAATCCTCTGCGCTGTTCTTGGGGTGGACGGATACGACAGTGTAGCCAGTTCCGCTGTGGAGACGCTGCAACCGCAGAAATGCAGGCACCGGCGTCCTGCTGCCTTGAGGCAGACTCTTGCCATACGGCACAGAACCCGAAAAGCTGGAAGCTAAGGGGCCATCGGTGCCCCGCGGTGGGAAACTTTGCCGCGACTTTACCGCCTTGGAAGTGTTGGAGGGAAGTAGACGTGAAATCACTTTGGTTGGATACGCCTAAGCCAGTGCAAACGGATGCCTTTGAGCCCGACGGAAATTATGACGTGGTGGTGGTGGGTGCCGGCCTGACGGGCCTCACCACGGCCCTTCTGCTCAGCCGTGCAGGGTTGAGCGTTACGGTTCTGGAGGCCCGGTCAGTTGGTGCCGTCACCACGGGCAACACCACTGCAAAGCTGAGCCTGCTGCAGGGCACGGTGCTTTCGGGCATCCGCAAGCACTTCTCCCAGGAAATCGTTCAAGCCTATGTGGAGGGAAACCTGGAGGGCCAGGCTTGGTTGCTTGGCTTCCTTGAGGAACGCAATATTGCCGTGCAACGACGCGACGCCTTCACCTACACCACCTCCGATTCCGGCCTGAAGTCCCTGGAACAGGAAGCCGAGGCCGGCCGCGGGGCCGGCCTGGACATTGCCTGGATGGAAGGCAACATTGCTTTGCCCTATCCCACCCGGGCCGCGCTCCGCCTGCAGAACCAGGCCCAGTTCCATCCCCTGGAGGTTCTTCAAGCACTCAGTGAGGATCTACGCTCGCATGGCGGAAGAATCGTGGAGGGGACCCGTGTACGCGATGTATCCCTGGGCACCCCCACCGCGGTGATCACCGACCACGGCAGCAATCATGCGCAGCATGTCATTGTGGCCACAGGCATCCCCATTCTGGACCGCGGTTTGTACTTTGCCAAGATGAAGCCTTCCCGCTCCTATGCCGCAGCCTTCCGGGTTCCCCCCGCTGCCGGCAGCCTGCCACAGGGCATGTACCTTTCCATTGACCAGCCGGCACGGTCCTTGCGGACAGCCTTTTACGGTGATGAAGAACTTTTGATTGTGGGTGGCAACGGCCACCCCGTGGGCAAGGACCTTTCCGAACAAGGGAAAGTTGATGACTTGGATGCCTGGACGAAGAAAAACTTCCCTGGCGCGGAGGCAACCCATCACTGGTCCGCACAGGATTACCAATCCGCGAATATGGTGCCCTTTGTGGGCAAGCTGCCCCGGGGCGGGGGCAACATCCACGTTGCCACCGGTTACAACAAGTGGGGCATGACCAATGCAGTGGCGGCAGCGCTGACCCTGAGCGCGGAGATTCTGGGCGGCAACGTGCCTTGGGCCAAGACGCTCTCCCACCGCATCACCGGTCCCGCGGATTTGGCTTCCGGGGCAAAGATCAACGCCGAGGTTGCCGCAAAAATGACGAAGGGGTGGTTCAGTGCGCTCTTCAACGACAGCGACGGACCAACTTCCCGGGAGCAGGATTCCACCCACCACGTTCCTGCGGAGGGAGAAGGGCATATGCTGCGCCATGGGCTGCATCCGGTGGGAGTGTCCACCGTGGACGGGCGCAGCTGCAAGGTTTCCGGAGTCTGCACGCATCTGGGCGGCATCTTGTCCTGGAATGATGCCGAAAAGTCATGGGACTGCCCCCTGCACGGCTCCCGGTTCGCAGCAGATGGCAAAATCCTGGAGGGACCGGCGACCGAAGACCTTGAAATGCATGAATCTGACACCGCCGAGGCTGCCGGCACGCCCGGCTAGGCTGCCGGCAGTGCAACTTTAAGGGATCCTGACTCAAAACCCTGGACACTTTCAGGAGGTTGTACCTAACGTAAATAAGGTAAGCCCCATTGCCTGAAAGTTGCATGTGGCCTTGGTTGTGGGAACCCGCGTGTGACAGCTGGCAGAGAACCCATAGGAGGAACCATGACCACGGCACGCGACATCATGACAGGTTCTGCCGAGTGCGTTGGCGAAAACGAAACGCTGGCCGACGCCGCAAGGAAGATGCTCCAGCTCGACGTCGGCTCCCTGCCCATCTGCGGGGAAGACAAGCGGCTCAAGGGGATGGTGACTGACAGGGACATTGTCATCAAGTGCATTGCCCAGGGCCAGGATCCCAGCAGCACCCGTGCAGGGGCGCTGGGCCAAGGGAAACCGGTGACCATTGGCGCCGAAGACAGCGTTGAGGAAGCCATCAACACCATGCAGGAGCACCGCGTGCGTCGGCTTCCGGTGATCGACGGTCACGAGCTGGTGGGGATGCTCAGCCAGGCGGACATTGCCAAAAACCATCCGGAGGACCGCGTGGGCGAACTGCTCAAGTTCATTTCCATGGAGTACTGACACAGGACGGGCAGCGGAAAGGCGCAGGACAATGGAACTGCAACAGCTCACCTCAATGCAGGACCTTGAAGAGCTCATCTCTGAAGCTCCGGAGCTTTACATCAGGTACTCCGAGGGGCCCGAGGCAGATGACAGCCGTGGCAGCCTTGACACGGAAAGCCAACTGGAACTGCCAGGACTGTCGGTGAACCCCCTCGCTCCGGAATCATGGTGGTCCCGCCCGCTGACGGATTGGCTGGCCCGGCAGCTGTGCCAGTACAAGACTCTTCGGGAGAAAAATCCCGAACGCCGTGCCTGGGTGGTCAGCGGCCGTGAAGTGGCCCGCGGTCCCGACTGCGAGCCGCTGCTTACCGAGGTAAAAGTTGTTGCCAAGCTTTCAGACACCGTCCTGGAGGAAGCGGAAGCGCTTTACAAGCAGCGCTTCAACGCGGGCCGGGGACCTGAGGATTAGCAGCATTTCCCTTTACCGGCGGCCACTGTGGCAGGGTTGAAAACTTTTTGAGGCTTGGTTATTTTAGGAAATGTCAGCCCGGTACATCGGGTGGAACGATCGACAAGGAGACAATTCATGGCAGATGAAAACAACTCTGGACAGTTCGGAAACCGCAGCGACACCGAAGAACAGGCCAGCAAGGGTGGCCAGGCGAGCACCGGAAGCTTTGGCGGCGTGAACGGGGCAGACCCCGGCGCAGCCGGCAGGGAAGGCGCCGCGGCCCAGCCGCGGGAGGCCAAGGCCGAAGGCGGGCAGAACAGCCACCAAGGCTAGGCTGAACCCCATTCAAAAAACGGTGTGGAAGCCATCAGTTGATGGCTTCCACACCCTTTTTTAAAGGGTTCATTGACGGTGCCTGGTTCGCCGGCCGCCCGCCGTGAAATGCACGGGCGGGCAGAAAACTCAACTTCAGCCCTTGCGGGCCACAGGGGCGGCTGATTGACTGGGCTTTACCGTCCGGAAGCAGCCCGGACACCACCTGCTAGAACCAAACGCACATCCATAAGCAGCCAAAGCACCCCTGCGGTACCGCGGCCAGGAAGTCGAGGAAAAGCATGTTTTTGCACAAGCAAGCCCTGCAGTACACGGCCAAGCCGGAGAAGCCGGATGCCGTCTATGCAAGAAAACTCCAGGAAGTCATTGGCGGCCAATACGGTGAAATCACCGTGGCAATGCAGTACAGCTTCCAGGCATGGAACGCCCACATTCCCGGCAAGTACAGGGATCTGTTGTTCGGAACGGCCGCGGAGGAATTCGGCCACGTGGAAATGCTCGCCACCATGGTGGCGCAGCTGCTTGAAAAGGCCCCCCTGGGAATCACTGAGAAGGCCATTCAAAATGATCCTGCAGTTGCCGCCGTCATTGGCGGCACCGACGTGCAGGATGCCATTGTTGCCGGCGCCGGGGCCCGTCCAGTGGACAGCAACGGCAACCCGTGGACTGCCGGATACGTCACCGCCAGCGGCAACTTGTTGGCCGACTTCACCTCCAACATCAACGCCGAAATGCAGGGCCGGATCCAAGTGGCCCGGCTGTACCACATGACCGATGACCCGGGAGTGCGGGATTTGTTGTCCTTCCTGCTGGCACGTGACACCATGCACCAGAACCAGTGGGTCGCAGCCGCCAAGGAACTGCAGGCCGAAGGCATTGAATCATTGCCGGCGCCGAGCAACTTTCCGATCAAAAAGGAACACCGCGACGCCTCCTACCAGTACATCAACTTTTCCGACGGGAAGGCCGCGGCGGAGGGTTCATGGGCCAAGGGCGACAGCCCTGACGGCTTGGGTCAGTTCACCTACATTGACACTCCGCCGGAAGGGGTTCCCATGCCTCCGCCAACACATCCGGATGCGCGGTTCTTTGGAACCACGGAACTTCCCAATGTGATGGAGAAAATGGCCGGCACCGTCCAAGACAAACTCCATCGCGAGTAGCTTGTTGGCCGTTCTGAACATAAAGATGCCGGTGGGGGCCGCTGCGGCCCCCACCGGCATCTTTATGTCCGGTCCGGCCATGCTTGGCCAGAAGGCCTTTCAGCGGCGGGTGGTGGTGTTTGCGGCGCCTGTCCGATCACGGGTCAGCAACAGGGCCAAGGCAATCATGCCCACACCCAGCACCAGGTGTAGCCAGTTGTCGGCGCCGTTTACGGGGACAAAGTTGGCGCTGCTGTCATGGTCAATCAGCAGGCCGTAAATCCACAGCACCAAATAAACCACCCCGCCCCACAGCAGGTAGTTTTTGGCACCCGGGCGCGTCTTGGCCATCGCAATGCCGGCAACGCCAAAGAGCAGGTGCACAATATTATGCAAAATGGATACTTGGAAGACGCCCAGCAGGAGGGCCTCAGAATGGTGGCTTGCAAAGGAGAGTTGATCGTAATTGGAAGTGATCCCGGGAACGAATCCTAGGATTCCCACCAAGAGGAAAACCACGCCCACGGCCAGTGCGGCCTTTTGGACGTTGCTTCGCTCCACTCCGTTGCGCGCGGTGTTCGTATGAGCTGTATTTCCAGTCATGGCCTCGCCCTTTCCGAAGATCAAAACCACAGCAAGGTGCTGCTGTCTCTTATAATGCCCCTTCCCCCGTGCGGAGGGAATACCCTCTGCACGCATGCATCCGCTTTGTTGGAAATCCCGCTCAGGAGGTTTTGTCGATCATGCGGGCAACCTTTTGTTCCAAGGCCGCAATGGTGACGTCGGGCAGGACGATCAAGCCATCCAACTCCCGGCGGGCACGCTTGTAGGCCGTTTGCCGCTCGGCCGGACTGGCTGCGTCGTCCTGGGCTATTTTAACCAATTTCCGGGCAGTGCCCAGGCGCTGCCGTTCCGGGGCGCTGTAGGCGGAATCCTTGATCCGGTGAGCTTCCCTCTCCGCAACGTCAAAGGCAACGACGAAGGCATTGACGGCATTGCGGTAGTCATCCCAGCGGCTTTTCGCCATTTCTTCGCCGGCATCGAGCGGGCGGAGGGCATCGGCGTCGCGCTTGGACCGCAGAAAGGCCACCGTCAAGGGCTCCCTGACATCGCTCATCATGGGGAAATCAATCAACTTTGCCACATCGAGTTCATAGGCAAGCCAGCGCCTGTTCAGCCCGTCATGTTCGGACATGACCCGTTCCACGTCGGCAGTGGAGTGGCCGTTTCCAGAAGGGCCGACGCCGGGACGGGGTTCCGCATCCCCCTGGCCGGCAAGTTCGGGGTGCTGGAGCTTGTAGAGCTCAATCTTGCGTTGGTGGGTGCGCTCACGTGCGGACGTCAACGCCTGAAAGCCCCCGGCCGCCATGCCTCCAAGGGGAAACAGCAGCCACCAATACGCCGCGAAAAGTTCGGGAAAGGACATGACCCCATAGTGCCACCTTCACTGCCGCTTGGCACTTACATTGCAGGATTTGCCAGCGCCCGGATTCCGTTGGCGGCGTTGCACATCAATTCAAGCGCCACCTCAATGATGGGGCCCGTGTTGGCGGTGGTGCCGCCCAGCAGGGCATCCAGCAACATGTTGTTAATGGCGCCGACGGAGGACACTGCGGTAAGCCGGGCGAATTCCATCGAGCGGGCCAAGGGACCGGGGCCCGCGTCCATGCCCTGCTGCGCCTGCGCCTGCTCGGGGTCAATGCCGCCGAGCCGCAGCAGCTGCACCATTGATTCGGCGGCGAAAGCCCGCAGCGACGCATGCCGCATGGCTTCCAGTTCCGCGGTGACCCCGACAATCTCCACCAGTATTATTTGGGCGTGGCGGGGATCGTTGAGCATGAAGCTGGCCACCGCGGTGATCCCGGCATGGATCGCATCGCGCGGAGCCTTGCCGGGCACCCGCATGACTGCCAGGAAATTCACCATGAGCTGGCCGGTAAGCTGTGCATACAGAACCGTCAGCAATTCCTCCCGGGATCTGAAGGACTCGTAAAAGTACCGTTCGCTCACCCCGGCATGTTGGCACAGTTCCTTGATCTTGACGTGCGCGAAACCGCGGGTTCCAAAAAGTTCCAGCCCTGCGGCCAGCAGGCGCCCGCGCCGGGCCAAAACCCGCTCTGAAGGAACCTGCCCGGAGTAGATCCGTCCGGCGGCAGCTTCCGCGGGCCCAGCAGGACCCCCGCGTGCCCCACTTCTTGGTGTTGGCGTGCTCACAGCCCCATCCTACGCCACCATACCGGTCAGTAACGTTTGTTTGGCTGCTGACTTTGAGACTACACATGACACAATAAATACGATCCCATGAGAACTGATCCCAGCACTGAGCCCGCCGGCACGGAACCACAGACCCCCGCCGCAAAGCACGCACGGCAAATTCCGGACATGCCGCGCAGGTGGCTCCTGGCCTCCCTGGGGACCGCCGCCGTGACCACTGCCTTTGAAGCCAACATTGCCTTCGACGCCCGGCTCACCGAGCAAAGCAAGTACCGCATCACCACCCCTGACAATGCGGAGAACCAGACGGCGGCGCAGCGTTTCCCCGGCAGGACCTGGTATCTGCTGGGCGGCTTCCGGGTCAGTTACCGGGACGCGGGGCGGAAACTGGCAGCACTGCAGGCGGCCATGAACCAGCGCGCACCGGCGTCGTACATTGGCTACTCCAACGACGGCATTGACGTGGCCCAGCTTTTCATTGCCATTCAGCGCGACATCCACAGCCGCAAAATTGACACCGTGTACTTTTACGGGGACAGCTTTGGCGGCATGGCCGCCACCGTGCTGGCCTCCCTGCTGGCGAAGATCAATGTCACCGTCAAGGTCATTGTGATGGGATCGAGTCCCAGCAATGTGGCGGACACCCTGGACCCGGGCAAGGAGTACATTTCCCTGGCGGGCCGCGTGGTGCCTTATCTGGGCATTGTGGGCCGCATTGGCGCCGGCCTGTGGGGTGGATTGGCCAACCCCAATGGGCAGGGCATGTACCAGGCGGTGCGCGGCGGGGTGCAGCGGTCCTTCAGCCCGGAGAGCAATTCGTTGATTCTAAGCACCACCCAGGCCACGTTCCTGCAGGCCTTCCCGCAGCAGTACGACGGCGGCCTGCCGGTCACCACCGGGATCGGGCTCATCTACGACCCCGAGGATTTCATTGTCAGCGCCGACAGGGCCGTCCGCGGTTGGGAGGCGCTTTTGCCGCGCAATCCACGCTTTTTGTACTCAGTCCCCAACACCGGGCACGCCAGCCCGGAAATCCACCCGGAGATCTACCGCACCGCCTTGGCTGTGGTCCTCACCGAACTGGACCCGCCGCCGCTGACCACCAAACCGGTGCAGCCCATCTTCTAGGACTGGCCGCCTGCGGCTCAGCGGCGCCGGGTCTGCGCGAGCAGTTCCTCAAAGGGCAGGGACGTCATCTCCCGTGCCAGGCGTTCGGCCCGCTTTTGGTGGTGGCCGGGCGCCCCTGCGGTTCCTGCACCCAGGTGGCCGGCGAGTTCCGCGGCGCCCTGGGCAATGCGGCGCTCGAGCGTGTTCTCCCCGGAACCGCCCCAGTCCTGGGGAGAGGCGTAAACGGCTGTGGGCATGGTCAGCGCCCGCAGGTAGCTGAAGAGCGGCCGGATGGCCATGTCCAGCACCAGCGAGTGCCGGGAGGAACCGCCCGTGGCACCAAAGAGCACCGGCATGCCGTCCAACAGCTTTGGCTCCAAAACGTCAAAGAAGGACTTGAACAAACCCGAATAGGAGGCGCTGAAGGTGGGGGTGACGGCAATCATGGCATCGGCTGCCTCCACCTGGCTGATCGCCTGGGCCAATTCGGGACCGGCGTAGCCGCTGACCATGGTGTTGGCAATGCCGGTGGCATGGTCGCGCAGATCCACCACATCCAGTGTCACCTCAACGCCTTGGCCGGCAAGGGCAGCCTGCACCTGGGCGGACATTTGATCCGCCAGCATGCGCGTGGAGGACGGAACGCCCAGCCCTGCGGAAATGACTACTACCCTGCGCTGCATCTTTGACTCCTTAGTTCATGCGTTTGCATCTACTTGGATCAACTGCGCCGGGTGCCGCGTTATTCCCTACTCCACGCCCCGCAGCTCACCCACGGGCAGTCCGCCACCGAACACCTGCAGCGCGGTGAAGGGCGCCATCAGCTGTGCCTCCACGCCCAGGGCACGCAGCGCCGGAACCGCAGCGGGCATGCGCGCCCTGTCGCCGCCGTCGGAAACCTTCAGGGCCACCGCTGAACCATTGGGCAGGGCAATGAGCTGAATTCCCTCAAAACCGTCCTTGGCCAGCAGGCCCGGCACCGCCTGCATCAGGGCGGTGACGTCACGGCCGGCTCCGGCCACCAGCTGCGGGTGGGCGCGCATGGCATCGGCCACGCGGCGTTCAGGGCTGCCGGGTGCTGCGCGGACCAGGCGCGCGAAGGCCCGCGCCATGCCTGTCAGGGACAGCGCGAAGACCTCGGTGCCGCAGCCGTCGGTGCTCACGGTGGTGATGGCCTCACCCGTCAGCTCGGCCACGGTGGCGCGGATTAAAGCCGCCAAGGGGTGACCGGGAGCCAGGTAGTCCTGTGTTGGCCACCCGTTGTGCACGCAGGTGGCCAGCAAGGCGGCGTGTTTGCCGGAACAGTTTTGCGCCAGCTGCGTGGGGCCCTTTCCAGCACGGAGCCAGGCACTGCGTTCGGCCGTGCCGTAGGGCAGATCGAAGGAGTTCCCCAGGTCCTGCGGCGTCAGCCCCGCCCCTGTTAAGATGCCGGCGGCAACGTCCTGATGCTCCGCCGCACCCGAATGGCTGGCCGCGGCCAGGGCCAACTGCTGTTCAGTCAGCTCCACCCCTGCACGCAGCATGGCCACTGCCATCAACGGCTTCAAGGCGGAACGGGGGTACACTCCGGCGGTGGGCTCCCCGCGCGCAAGGAGGGTGCCGCCGTCGGGCGCCAGGGCAATAAGCGAGCCGTAATGCACGCTCTCCACCAGCTCCCCGCGGGTCTGGACGGCAAGGGGCGCATGGGCGGGGATGAAGTCATTCACGCCAAGCCACCTTACGCGCATTTGCCCGGAAGCGTCACGCAGCCGCCGGAGCCGGGCCCTGCTTTTGCCCACCGGCAGTTGGATTTACGCCACGATGCGAAGTTGGGGGCGGGCAGTTGAACCGGACCTTTGGCGCGGCTGCCCGTCAGCCCGGGGCAACACATGCCGGCAGCAATGCAGCATGCACCGGCGGCACGCGTGGATTTACAGCATTCGAGCGGCATCCAGCACCCACCGCCGCTGGCCGCGGGTCTCGATGGCGCGCCGGTGGTAGCTTCTTCGCACCCACGCTGCGGCGTCGCTGGCGGGAAGACCGGCCATGACCGCCATCAGGGCCAGGGCTGTCCCGGTCCTCCCCACACCGCTGCCACAGGCAATTTCCACGCGTTCCTCCAGTGATCTGGCAAATGCCTCCTGCAGGGCATCAAGGGCGGCCGGGGTGGAGGCAGGGATGCTGAAATCCCGCCACTTCACCCACTGGCTGTCCCATGGCCTGGCGCCTGGATCACGACCCAGCAGGTAAACGGCAAAATCAGGGTCCGGCAGTGAGCCGCGGGATTGACGCACACCCGTCCCGCGCACTTGCCGCCCGTCGGGGAGCATGACTACACCGCGTTGGCCTGTCCACGTGTTCATGGCTTCACGGTACGTCAAACATCCCAGTGTCAGGAGATTCCAGCAACGGCCACACCGGGGTCGGGGTGCGGATCCTGACCGGGCTGCGCCGGCTCAAAAAGGGTGGCCGGGGTCAAGGTCAGGAACTGCTCCAGTTTTTGGGCAGCGGCCGGGTCTTGGCAGTCCACCCAGGGAGCGTTGGACTTGATGGGGTGTTTCATAGTTGGTTTATCCTTCACCGCTGCTTTGGCCGGCAATGTCCGCGAGCGCGGCGCCGAGCGTGGGGAAGGTCCAGTGGAAACCGGCGTTTTCGAGCTTCCCGGCGCGGACCCAGCGGCTTTTCAGCACCAGCTCGGTTTCCGTGCGGATCAGCACGGCGCCAAGGCGCAGCAGCCATGCCGGGGTGGGCAGTCCCAGCGGCGCCCTGTTGGCGGCGCGCACCGCGGCCATGAGCTGGGCGTTGCTGACCACCTGGGGCGCCGCCACATTGACCGGGCCTGTGATGTTCTTGTTTTCGTGGAGGAACAGGATGGCCCGGAAAACGTCAAGGACGTGGACCCAGCTGAATTTTTGTCCGCCGTCCCCCATCCGGCCGCCAAGTCCCAACCGGGCCAAATTGTTGAAGGGTCGCATGACTCCACCGCCGGAGCCCAGGACAATGGTGATGCGCAAGGGGATTTTGCGTGTTCCGCCGGTGGGCGCCGCGGCCAGCGTCCGCTCCCATTGCTGCGCCACCTGGACGGAAAAGCCGGAGCCCGGTTCGCCGTCGTCCTCCCCCTGCGGCCGGTCCCGCGCATCCCGGTAGATGGTCCCGGTGCTGGCATTGAACCAGTCCGCCGGCGGGTGGGCACAGTGGGCCAGGGCGCGGCCCAGCTCGGCGGTGGTTTCGAGCCGGGAGCGGAAAATTTCGGCCCGGTTCGCCGGAGTGTAACGGCAGGAGACGGATTTTCCCGCCAAGTTCAACAGCAGATCCGACCCCTCCAGCAGCTGCGTGATGGCGGCGGTGTCTCCCCAGACCGCGTGGCCCGTGCGGCCCACTGTTTTCACGGTCCACCCGGCAGCTGCGAACTCCCGGGAAAAGTGCGCGCCCAGGAAGCCCGAGGCTCCGGCAATGACCACCGTCTTCATGCACGCACCCGCTCCCGCAGCGCCAGGGCCTCAACCACCAGCGGCTTGACCGCCGGCAACCGGGCAAAACCCACCATTTTGGCCACCAGCGGCGCTGCCCCGGCAATGAGCGTGCGGGTCCGGCGCTGCCCGTCCGAGCTGTCATACACCCAAAACAGCACCACGCCCATGTACCCCAGCCAGAGCAGTTCCGGCAGCTGTGCACGCAGGTATGGCGGCACCCTGGAGCCCTCCAGCACCTCCTGAAAAAGCTCGACGGCGTCCCTTCGCGCCTGCCGCGAGGGCCCGGCAAAGGGGTTCACCGCCGAGCCCGGCGGCAGCGCGCTGCCCAGGAAGGCACCGCCAAAGCGGTGGTAGGGAGTCAGGGCGTCCACCCCGGCATTGAGCGCCGCCTGCAGCCGCTCCCCCAGCCCGGTCAGACCTGACAAGGCCTCGCTTGCAGCCACCCGCTGCTCCTTCACCGATTCACGGTACAGCTCCAGCACCAGTTCATCCTTGGAGGCGAAGTAATGGTAGGCACTGCCGAGGGCCACGCCGGCTTCCGCGGCTATGGCGCGCATGGTGGTCTTGGCGTAGCCGTGGCTGCGGAACATGGAAAGCGCGGTGTCCAGAACCAGGGCCCGGGTTTGGGCCCCCTTGCCGGACAACTCGGTGTCGTTCATGGGCACTCCCTATTGTTGAACGTGTTCAACTGTCAGCATGCCATGGATGGTCGAACACGTTCAACTATGTCGGAAGAGGCTTTTCGGGCTTGTCCACCGGCGCAGGGCACGGACCTGCCCGGAGCCGACCTCTCCAACAAGGTACGGACCTGCCCGGAGCCGACCTCTCCAACAAGGTATTGATCATCCAGCTCATTCCGGCCCGGGAAGACGAGTTCAGCTGCGGTTCCTGCTTCCGGGTCCGCCACCGCACTCAGGTGGCGTGTGAGAAACAACGTGCAGGAAACATGAAACTAAGAATTCCAGTGGTCTTGGCCTGGGCGCAGCTCAAAGCAATTCCCCGGTGCCGGCCAGCTCCGGATCCTGCAACCGGGCCCGATTCCCTGCAGCTTCCCCGGCAGGGCCCTCCGCCCGAAGGGACAGGGCGGCATTTGCCCGCCTGAAGCCCCAGCGCCTAGGAGGCCAGGGCGGCCGGGGACGCCTCGTCGTTGAACGTGCTGAAGGCATCCATGGACAGGCCAAGCTCTGCGCAAATCCGGGCAATGGTGAAGAATTCCGGCGACGGGCTGCGGCCGGTTTCAATTTTTCGCAAGGTTTCCACCGAGATCCCGGCACCAAGGGCCACCTCCACCATGGTGCGTTGGCCGCGCGCCAGGCGCAGGGCGGCACCGAGGTCTTTGCCCCGCCTCACTTCTTCCGCCGTCAGCGGCACGCGTACCATGGCAACCATGCTACATCCGGTAAGGTTATACCGGTACCATCGTTGACTGCCCGAAAGGCCCACGCCGTGATTGAACTCCGTTCCCCCCAAGAGATTGAGCAGATGAAGGCTGCCGGGGAATTCGTTTCCCGCACGCTCGCGGCCCTGAAGGAGCGTGCCGCCGTGGGCGTCAACCTGCTGGAACTCAACGCCCTGGCCCATGACCTCATCCGCGAGCGCGGCGCCACCTCCTGCTACCTGGACTACGCACCGTCCTTTGGCTCCGGACCCTTTGGCCATGTGCTGTGCACCTCGGTCAACGACGCGGTGCTGCACGGCCTGCCCCATGACTACCGGCTGCGGGACGGCGACCTGCTGACGGTTGATTTTGCCGTCGCCGTTGACGGCTGGGTGGCTGATGCCGCCATCAGCTTCGTGGTGGGCACGCCCCGTCCGGAGGACTTGGAACTCATCGAAATCACGGAACGCGCCCTGGCGGCCGGGATTGCCGCCGCCGTGGTGGGCAATAAGACCGGCGACATTTCCTACGCGATCGGCCGCGTGGCAAAGGACGCGGGGTTGAAGGTCAATGTGGAATTTGGCGGCCATGGCGTGGGCAAAACCATGCACGGGGAGCCCTTTGTGGCCAATGACGGCCGCCCGGGCCGCGGTTTTCCCCTGCGCCCTGGACTCGTCATTGCCATTGAGCCGTGGTTCATGCGCGGCACCGACAAACTCACCATGGACCAGGACGGCTGGACCCTGCGCAGCGCCAATGGCAGCCGCACCGCCCACTCCGAGCACACGGTGGCTGTCACCGCCGACGGCCCGCTGGTTTTGACCCGCCCCCGCGACTAGCCGGGAAGGGCCGCCGCCAACACCACCGGGGCCTTTTGCTGCGGCCAGGTGGCCGTAAGTGCGCTGACAGCGGATCCGGCTGCCTCCGGCACCACACCGGCTGTATCCAGCACGCGGTGGATCACCAGATTGACGTCGCCGGCGGGAATCCGCGTCACCGCGTCCATGGTCACCAGCGCCCCCAGGCGCAACTGCGGCAGCCCGGCATGTGATGGCCGGGTGTTGGCCACCTGCGCGGTGAAGGGAAGTATTTCCAGCTGCCCATCCACCTCCCTGCTCTCCACCGCCTGCGGCTTGCCCGCAAGCAGTGCGGCGGCCAGTTCGGCTGCGTAAACGGGATCCCCCGCGGCGTCGTACACCCATCGGCTGCCCAGCACCGAGTGTTCCATGGTGCCCATCAAAAATTCCTCCGCCCCCTCCAGGGGTGCCCCGCGGTAGCTCAGCGGCACCTGGTAGACGCGGTCACCATGACCCACAATGAGGGTTTCCATGCCCACCACGCCGGCCGGATCGTTAAAGCGGAAGGCGCCCAGCCGGCCCAAGGGCACTTCGGCGTCAAACCATGCCTGTTGTGGCAGCCACGCTGCAATGAGTTCCATTTTTGAAGGCCGCAGCTCGGCGGCGTACACCAGTCCCATGCCCCCAGTGTAGGCATGGGACCGGTGCCATGAAACGCACATTTTGGCCCAGGCGCTAGAACTCCAGGTGGGTGGGGCCAAACATTTTCAGCAGCACATCCACCACCACCACATTGGGCCCGTCCGCGGCAAAGCCGGCCCGGAGCGCGTCCGCCACCTCCTCAGGCTTGACCCGCCGGGCCGGGACGCCAAACGACTCCGCCAGTTTCACAAAGTCGGGGCGGGCCAGTTCGGTGTGGGTGGCTTTGCCGAAGGTGTCGATCATGTACTCGCGCAGGATGCCGTAGCCGCCGTCGTCCACGATCAGCCACGTCACGGGTGCATTGTGCTGCTTGGCCGTGGCCAGCTCCGCAATGGAGTACATGGCCGAGCCGTCCCCGGACACCGCCAGCACCCGCGGCGGCCTCGCGGCGCCCTGAAGCCCCAAGGATCCGCCAATGGCGGCCGGGAAGCCGTAGCCCAGCCCGCCGGCGCCTTGGGCTGAGTGGAACTCCCCGTCCCGGGAATCCCAGCAGCTCCAGGCCCAGTAGGCGGAAATGGTCATGTCCCAAAAGGTCTGCATGTCCGCCGGGACGGCCTCACGGATGCCGGCCATAAAGGCCCTCTCCACGGCCAGGTCCTGCCCGTCCAGGCGGGCCTGCACCTTGGCCAGGGTTTCCGCCACCACCGCCTGCGCCGTGGCACCGTGCCAGTTGGCGCCGGGGGAACCGGTGCCGGCCGGACCAAGGGCGGCACCAAGTGCCTCGTCGAGCGCGGTGAGGGCCTGGCCGGCGTCGGCCCTGATGCCCAGGGCCGGACGGTTCGATTCGAGCACCCGCGGCTCGGCGTCAATTTGAATGATGCGCCCGCGCGGCTCCATGGTGAAGTAGTTGCTGGACACCTCGCCCAGGGAGGAGCCGATGACCACCAGCACATCAGCATCCTCAAGCACCTCCGTCACGTGCCGGTCCTCCACCCAGGACTGCAGCGAGAGTTCATGGTTCCACGGGAAGGCGCCATTGCCACCGGGCGTACACACCACCGGGGCGTTGAGCTTCTTTGCAATGGCCAGCAGCTGCGGCTTTGCCAGCCCGCGGCGCACACCGCCGCCTGCCACAATGGCCGGCCGGCGCGCTGCGGCCAGCCACTTCACGGCCTCGCGGACCAGCTCCACCCGGGGCGGATTGTCAAAGGGTTCAGCGAGCGCGTCCTCCACTGCGGGCACGAAAATGGGGTCCAGCAGCACGTTTTGTGGGACCTCCACCCACACGGGCCCCTGCGGGGAGGAGACGGCCTCCGTCCAGGCGTCCTGGATGGCCGAGGGGATGCCGGAGGCGTGCTGGATGAGCCGCTGGCTCTTGGTCACATTGGCGGCCGAGGCCTTTTGGTCATCGAGCTGGTGCAGCATGCCCTTGCGGCGCGCGCCCAGTCCCTCCAGCGGAATCTGGCTGGCCACCACCACCATCGGAACGCCCGTGGCGTAGGCCTCCTGCAGGCCGGCCAGGGCCGTCAAGGCGCCCGGACCCGTGGACAGGAACAGCACGCCCACCTCTCCGGTGGCGCGGGAGTAGCCGTCCGCGGCAAATGCCGAGTTGTTCTCCACGCGGGAGGAGACAAAGTGCAGCGGGGAGCGGCTCAGTGCGTCAAACAGTCCCAGGGCGTGCTGCCCCGGAATGCCGAACACTGTTTTGGCGCCAAGGGCTGTGAGGGTTTCGACGACGAGGTCACCGCCATTGCGCTGGGCGTCACTCACTGGGCACCTGCTTCGGTGCCGGCGGGCTTGAACCCGGCCGGACGGCGTCGTGCATCTGCGTCCAGCGCCTGGGCGGCGTAGCCGTTGGGGGTGCCAAAGCGGTCACCGGGGACAAAGTTGTCCGCCAGCAGGGTGAGCAGTTCGTAGCTGACATGGCTGGCGGCAACGCCGGTGATTTCAGCGTGGTCGTAGGCCGGGGCCACTTCCACGAGGTCTGCGCCCACCAGGTTCATGCCCCGGAAGCCGCGGATGATCTCGATGAGTTCGCGGCTGGTGATGCCGCCGGCTTCGGGGGTGCCGGTTCCGGGGGCATGGGCGGGGTCCAGCACGTCAATGTCCACGGAAATGTACAGGGGGCGGTTGCCGATCCGGTCCCGGATCTTCGCCACCGTCTCCAAAACGCCCTGGTGGTAGACGTCGGCGGCGGTGACGATGCCAAAACCAAAGCGGTGGTCGTCGTCGAGGTCCTTTTTGCCATACAGCGGGCCGCGCGTGCCCACGTGGGAGATGGCTTCGGTGTCCAGGATGCCCTCTTCCACGGCGCGGCGGAACGGGGTGCCGTGGGTGTATTCGGCGCCAAAGTAGCTGTCCCAGGTGTCCAGGTGGGCGTCAAAGTGCAGCATGGCCACCGGTTCCCCGGCACGTTCGGCGGCGGCGCGCAACAGCGGCAGCGCAATGGTGTGGTCCCCGCCAAGGGTCAGCAGCTTCGCGCCCCCGGCTGTCAGGTCCAGGGCATTTTGCTGGATGGTTTCAATGGCTTCATTGATGTTGAAGGGGTTGACGGCCATGTCGCCGGCGTCGGCCACCTGGCAGTTTTCAAAGGGCGAGACATCCCAGGCCGGGTTGTAGGGGCGCAGCAGGCGGCTGGCTTCCCGGACGTGGTTGGCGCCGAAACGGGCGCCGGGACGGTAGGAGACGCCGCTGTCAAAGGGCACCCCCACCACGGCAATGTCGGCCTTGGCCACCTGGTCCAGGCGCGGCAGGCGCGCATAGGTGGCCGCGCCGGAATAACGCGGGATCTGGGCGGAGTCGATCGGCCCAAGGTTGCCATTGGCCTCAATGCGGATTTCTTTCACGGGAACCTCGTTTTCTTCGGGAAGCTTGCACCGGTGCCGCGGATAGAGCTGCGTCACATGGTGCGGTTGTCCCCCATGCTACAAGCCTTGTTGTCTAATGTGAACCAAATGTTTTCCGTGAGGTACCTTCGGCCAAGATCTTCGCTGGTCCGGGCGCCTGCGGCGGGCGAAAAGGCGGGCCCTGAAAACGGGGCGTAAAAGTTTCGTCAAGACCGGGCTGCCGGGCCGTGGGGCGGTGCTAGTCTCGCTGGGCCGGGACAGTCCGGCACCGCTGAGAGGATTCCCGTGACAACCCTGACAAAAGCACCCGCCGGGCCTGGCCGGCCGGCGAAGCTGAAGGGCCGGCGCGCCCTGCGCCACTGGCTTCTGGAGGGGCTGCCCGAAGGCGGCGGGAAGCGCCAGGGTCCCCATGGACGTCCGGGGAAGAACCACAGGCGGCGCCCTTGGTGGCAGGTCATGTGCCTGACGGGGCTGGACTACTTTTCCACGCTGGGCTACCAGCCGGCCATTGCGGCACTGGCGGCCGGCGTGCTGGCTCCGCTGGCAACGGTGGTGTTGGTGTTGGTCACGCTGCTCGGCGCACTGCCCGTGTACAAGCGCGTTGCCCGCGAAAGCCCGCATGGAGCCGGCTCCATTGCCATGCTTGAGCGGCTGCTGCCCCGCTGGTGGGGCAAGTTCTTTGTGCTGGCGCTGCTTGGTTTTGCCGTCACCGATTTCATGATCACCATTACCCTCTCGGGCGCCGATGCCACCGCCCACATCATTGAAAACCCGTTCACGCCCGATTTCCTGCATGGGCACAACGTGGCAATAACCTTGATCCTCGTTGCCGGCCTTGCCGCCGTGTTCCTGCGGGGCTTCAAGGAAGCCATCAACATTGCGGTGGTGCTGGTCGCGGTGTTTTTGTCCCTGAACCTGGTGGTCATTGGCACGGCGCTGGTCCACGTGGCGGCGAACCCGCTCCCCACCGCGGACTGGTGGACTGCCCTCACCACCCAGCACGGCAACCCCCTCACGGCCGTGGCCGTGGCCCTGCTCGTCTTTCCGCGCCTGGCCCTGGGACTCTCCGGCTTTGAGACCGGCGTGGCCGTCATGCCGCAAATCAAAGGGGAACCCCTCGATACGGCCGCACACCCCGCCGGCCGGATCAAGGGCGCCCAGCACCTGCTCACCACGGCAGCTGTCATCATGAGCACCTTCCTCATCACCTCCTCCCTGGCCACCACCATTCTGATTCCCGCCGCGGAGTTCCAGCCAGGCGGATCCGCCAACGGCCGCGCCCTGGCTTTTCTGGCCCATGATCTCCTCGGTGAGGGTTTTGGCACCGTCTACGACGTCAGCACCATCGCCATCTTGTGGTTCGCCGGAGCCAGCGCCATGGCTGGCCTGCTGAATCTGGTCCCGCGTTATCTGCCCCGCTTTGGCATGGCACCACAATGGGCCGGCGCGGTCCGTCCCCTGGTGCTGGTGTTCACCGCCTGCGCCATTGTCATCACCATTGTTTTCAAGGCCGACGTCGACGCCCAGGCCGGCGCCTACGCCACGGGTGTACTGGTCTTGATCACTTCGGCGGCCGTGGCCGTGACACTGTCGGCCAGACGCCAGGGACAAAAATGGCGGGCACTGGGCTTTGGCGCCATCTCGCTGGCTTTTTGCTACACCACCGTCACCAACATTGTTGAGCGGCCCGATGGGATAAGAATCGCGGCATTGTTCATCGTGGCCATTGTGGTGGTCAGCCTGCTCTCCCGCCTGCGCCGGTCCTTTGAGCTGCGTGCCAGCTACGTTCGCCTGGATGAAGCCGCCCTGGCCTTTGTGTCAGCCGTGGACGGCGGCCACATCCGTGTCATTTCCCACGATCCCAAGACCCGCAGCGCCGCCGCCTACCGCCGGAAGCTGGCCCACGCAGCGCAGGTCAACGAGATTGGCCAGCCCTCCGCGGTCCTCTTCATGGAGGTCATCGTGGACGATTCCTCGGACTTTGAAACCGCCTTGGAGGTGCGTGGCATCACCCGGCACGGATTTAGGATTCTGGAGGTTCATTCCTCCAATGTGCCCAACACCATTGCCGCTGTGCTGCTGCACATCCGCGACATCACCGCAGTTGTCCCCCACATTTACTTCAGGTGGACCGAGGGAAACCCCATCACCAATCTTCTGAAGTACCTGTTCGTGGGTGAAGGCGAGATTGCGCCCGTCACCCGGGAGGTGCTGCGCGAGGCCGAACCGGTTTTGACCCGTCGGCCCTGGGTGCATGTGGGCTGAGCGCACCATCCCGGCCGGCTCCCTGCGCCGCCCTAGGCCCCCGAGGCGGCAGGCACCAGGATCCACAGGACCTCCACGGCCTGGGCCGAGCTGTTTTCCCAGCTGTGCGGTTCCCGGCCGGGGAAGGACAGTGTGTCCCCTGCCTTCAAGTCGTAGGATTCCTGCGTCATGTGCAGCGTCAATTCACCGCTGATGATGTGCAGGACGTCCACATCGCAGTCCACGGCGTAAAGTTCAGCCTCGCCCCGGCCAAAGGGTTCAATGACGGCGCCCAGGATTTGCAGGCGGCGCTCGGACCGGGGCGTGAGCAGCCGCTCCACGATCCCTTCGCCGCCAAGGGAAATGCGCGGGCCCTCACCTTTTCGGGTCAGATGGGTTTCCGGCGCGGCGAAAAGTTCCCCGATGGACAACGACAGGACCTGGCAGACAGTCACCAGCGAGGCCACGCTGGGTGAGGTGAGGTCACGCTCGACCCTGCTCAGGAAACCCTTGGTCAAGCCGGTGGCATCGGCCACCTGTTCAATGGTGAGGCGCTGGTTTTGGCGTGCGGCACGGATGCGGGAGCCAATGGCGACGGGGCTGACGCTGGGTTCTACAGGCAATGCTTTCACGGCGGTTCCTCACGTCCCTGACCCACGCGGGCGCTGCGGGATTGACTGTGCTAACGGTCACAGTTTAGCCTAATAGACAACAAATGTTGTTTAGAAGGCAATATTTTTGGGGGATCCTACTACTTCACTCTTTGGAGCATCGCGTGGACTTGAATATTGCCATTGTTGTTTTATACCTGGCGGCCATGCTGGCCTTTGGCTGGTGGGGAAAGTCGCGCACTAAGAACAATAGCGACTTTTTGGTGGCCGGACGGCGGCTGGGACCCTTCCTCTACACCGGAACCATGGCCGCCGTCGTGCTCGGTGGCGCCTCCACCGTGGGCGGCGTGGGGCTGGGCTACAAATTTGGCATCTCCGGCATGTGGCTGGTGGTGGCCATTGGTGTGGGCGTGCTGCTGCTGAGCCTGCTCTTTGCCCCCACCTTGCAAAAGCTGAAGATCTACACGGTCTCGCAAATGCTCAGCCTGCGCTACGGCAAGGAGACCACCAAGGCCTCCAGCATTGTCATGCTGGCCTACACCATTATGATTGCCGCCACCTCCACCGGCGCCTACGCCACCATCTTTGTGGTCCTCTTTGACTGGGAACGCTGGGTGGCCATTGCCGTGGGCGGTGCCATTGTGCTGGTCTATTCCACCATTGGCGGCATGTGGTCCATCACCTTGGCCGACCAGGTCCAGTTCGTCATTAAGACCGTGGGCATTTTCCTGCTCATGCTGCCCTTTACCTTGAACGCCGCCGGCGGCCTGGACGGGGTCCGTTCACGCCTGGAGGAAAGCTTCTTCCAGTGGGACGGCATTGGCGTCAGCACCATCGTGACCTACTTCGTGGTCTACACCCTGGGTCTTTTAATTGGCCAGGACATCTGGCAGCGCGTCTTCACGGCCAAGACCCCTTCCGTGGCCCGTTGGGGCGGCGCCACCGCCGGCATCTACTGTGTCCTCTACGGTGTGGCCGGTGCCTTGATTGGCTTGGCCGCGAAGGTGGCACTGCCCGCCATTGATGTGGCCGGCTTGGGCAAGGACGCCGTGTACGCCGAAGTGGCCACGCAACTGCTGCCCATTGGCATTGGCGGGATCGTCATGGCGGCCGCCGTCGCAGCCATGATGTCCACTGCCTCCGGCGCCCTCATTGCCGCGGCAACGGTGGCCCGCGCCGACGTGGTGCCGTTTGTGGCCAGCTGGTTTGGCAAGTCCATTGACAACTCCGACTCCGACAACCCTGACGAGGACATCAAGGGCAACCGCATGTACGTGCTGGGCCTGGGAATCCTGGTGGTGGCGATTTCCATCCTGGCCACCGACGTGGTCTTCGCCCTGACGGTTGCCTACGACATCCTGGTGGGTGGGCTGCTGGTGGCCATCATTGGCGGGCTGGTGTGGCGCCGGGGCACCGGAGCCGGCGCCGCCTGGTCCATGCTGGCCGGCTGCGCCGTGACGCTGGGATCCCTGGTGATGTACGGCACCGGCATTTGGCACAGCCTGGACCCCCTTAACGACGGCATCTTCGCCAATGAGCCCATCTACTTCGGTCTGGCAGCGTCGCTGCTGGTCTACGTGGTGGTCTCGCTGCTGTCCACGCCCACCCCGGCCCACGTCCGCCAGGGATGGGACGACCGCCTGGCGGCAGCGGCCGCCGACAGCAACCCGGAGCACACCGCCGGCGTTTCACGGTAGTTGGTCCGGCTGGTCGGCACTGCCTGCAATGGTCGACGGCGGGAGCTTGCGTCACATATGACGTAACCTCCCGCCGTCGACCATTTTAAGAAGTATTCTAGGTGGCAGCTTCAAGAGATGCGGCGCCAAGCTCCGACTGGCCGCACACCAACCCCATGCTTCACGGGTGGTTCGGATGAGGAAGCGGCCGGCGGTGACCTCCGCGGGCAAGAGCAAGCAAAGGGTTTTGTCATGCCGTTCCCCCCTGCCGTAAAGTCCGCTGCGTCCACTTTGCCCACCCGCCACCGCCCAGCCAGCGCCGGCGAACCCATAGCGATTCCCGTGCTCCCGGCCGTGGAGGTGCAGTCCGGCGCCGTGACGTTCATGACCCCGGGGAGGTTCCACCAGTACTGGTCGGCGGAAGCCTCCGAACTCAATGCCGCGCTCGATCAAGCAGTGCGGGCAGCGCAGTGGATGCCTCAAATCGGCACCCTGGTGGTGACGGTGGCCCAGACAGGCGTCCGCTCGGGACGACGCATTGGTTTCCGGCTCGCGGCCCGCTAATTTTCGGGCTGATGGGTGAGGCGTCGTGGGGTGACCACGGCACCGCAGGTTCCGGTGTCCCTCAACCTATTTGTGAGGATCACCGGCCAGACATTCCTGCCGGGAAGCGTTACAGTGGTGGCTGACTTTGAGGAGCAGTGCCGTGGCAGAAAGAATTCCCACCCCCACCGAAATCAAGCGGTGGCGCCAGTATCTGGCCGATGAACGGGCCGAAGCGGCTGTCTACCGGGATTTGGCCAGCCGACGCGAGGGTGAGGAACGTGCCATCCTGTTGGCCCTGGCCCAGGCCGAGGGCCGCCATGAACAGCACTGGTTGAAGCTGCTGGGCCCTCATGCCGAACCGCCCTTGCGGGCCTCCACCCGCAACCGGTTTTTGGCCGCGATGGCCCGCCGTTTTGGCTCGGTGTTTGTTTTGGCGTTGGCGCAGCGTTCGGAATCCCGCTCCCCCTATGCCACCGATGCCGATGCCACCGATGCCATGGCGGCGGATGAATCCATTCACGAGGAAGTCATCCGGGGGCTTGCCACCCGCGGTCGCATACGCCTCTCCGGGTCCTTCCGTGCAGCTGTGTTTGGCGCCAATGACGGCTTGGTCAGCAATCTCTCCCTGGTGGTCGGCATGGCCGCCACCGGTGTCTCCAGCCAAGTGGTCCTATTCAGCGGCATTGCCGGCTTGCTGGCCGGGGCACTTTCCATGGGTGCCGGGGAGTTTGTGTCCATGCGCTCCCAGCGTGAACTGTTGGACGCTTCCCAGCCCACCCAAATCACCCTTACGGCCGCCCCTTCACTGGATTTGGCGAACAACGAACTGGTGCTGGTGTACCGGGCCCGCGGCATGTCGCTGGAGGCGGCCGAACACCGTGCCGCCGAAAGGTTGGGCCAGTTCACCTGCGATTGCGATCCGAGCCTGTCCCTGCAGCCGGAGAACTTTGAAAAGGCCGATGAGCATGAATCGCTGGGCACCGCCTGGGGCGCGGCAGCCTCCAGCTTTTGTTTCTTCGCCTCGGGCGCCATCATTCCCATCCTGCCGTTCCTTTTTGGCATGACGGGCATCAATGCCCTGCTGCTCGCCTGCGCGCTGGTGGGAGCAACACTGATGGGAACCGGTGCCGTGGTGGGCCTGCTCTCGGGTGCCTCCCCGTTGGGACGCGGACTGCGGCAATTGGCCATTGGCTTGGGCGCCGCTGCTGCAACGTACCTGCTGGGCCTGGTCTTCGGCACCGTGGTGGGCTAGTTTTCCAGCGGCAGGCCCGCGGCGCGGCTTGGCGCGGGCTGGCGCGGCTTGGCGCGGGCCAATCCGTCGAGACCGACCCAGCGGCTTCGAACCCGACGTGGCGCTGCGGCATACCCGGCAGTGCCGGGTCGGTTTCGGCGAGGGACCCGCAGCGAAGGCGGACCGGCGGCCCCGGCCAAGGCAAGAAGAAGGGCCCCACGGGTATCCGTGGGGCCCTTCCTTAAAGCAACGGCGTTACAGTGCGGCGTATACTTCGCGCAGCAGTGTGGCGGTCTCGGAAGGCGTCTTGCCAACCTTGACACCGGCAGCCTCAAGGGCTTCCTTCTTGGCCTGGGCCGTGCCCGCGGAACCGGAGACGATGGCGCCGGCGTGGCCCATGGTCTTGCCCTCGGGAGCGGTGAAGCCGGCCACGTAGCCAACAACGGGCTTGGTGACGTTGGCCTTGATGTACTCGGCTGCGCGCTCTTCAGCGTCGCCACCAATTTCACCAATCATGACAATGGCCTTCGTCTCCGGATCGGCCTCGAACGCAGCAAGCGCGTCGATGTGCGTGGTGCCGATGACAGGGTCGCCACCAATGCCAATGGCGGTGGAGAAGCCCAGGTCACGCAGCTCGAACATCATCTGGTAGGTCAGGGTGCCGGACTTGGAGACCAAGCCGATGGGGCCCTTGCCGGTGATGTTGTTGGGCGTGATGCCTACAAGCGCTTCGCCGGGGGTGATGATGCCGGGGCAGTTGGGTCCAATGATACGGGTGATCTGGTTCCCGGAAGCATCGACCTTGGACTGGGCCAGGGCCCAGAACTCGGCGGCGTCCTGCACCGGCACGCCTTCAGTGATGACAACCACCAGCGGAACCTGCGCTTCAATGGCTTCCACCACGGCGTCCTTGGTGAAGGCCGGGGGGACGAAGACGATGGAGACGTCTGCGCCGGTCTTTTCCACGGCCTCTGCCACGGTGCCGAACACGGGCAGTTCGACGGCGCCGTGCACAACCGTGGTGCCGGCCTTGCGTGCGTTCACGCCGCCCACCACCTGGGTGCCGGCCTTGAGCATCAGGGCGGTGTGCTTGGTGCCTTCGCCGCCGGTGATGCCCTGGACGATGACCTTGGAGTCCTTAGTCAAAAAGATAGACATAGTTTCTAAACCTCTACTTTGCTGCGTGGGCGAGCTCGGCAGCCTTGTCGGCGCCCTCGTCCATCGTGGCGGCCAGGGTGACCAACGGGTGGTTGGCATCGTTGAGAATGCGGCGGCCTTCTTCAACATTGTTGCCGTCGAGGCGGACGACCAGCGGCTTGTTGGCAGCTGAGCCCAGCTCGGCCAGTGCACCGACAATGCCCTTGGCGACAGCGTCACAGGCGGTGATGCCACCGAAGACGTTGACGAAGACGCTCTTGACCTGGGGGTCGTTGAGGATGACGTCCAAACCGGCGGCCATGACCTCGGCGGATGCTCCACCACCAATGTCCAGGAAGTTGGCGGGCTTGACGCCGCCGTGGTTTTCGCCTGCGTAGGCCACAACGTCCAGTGTGGACATGACCAGGCCGGCACCGTTGCCAATGACGCCCACTTCGCCGTCGAGCTTGACGTAGTTCAAGTCCGCGGCCTTGGCCTTGGCCTCCAAGGGGTCGGCCGCTGCTGCATCTTCGAGCTTGAGGTGGTGCGGGTGGCGGAAGTCGGCGTTCTCATCCAGGGAGACCTTGCCGTCCAGGGCGACGATGTCGCCGGCGCCGGTGCGTACCAGCGGGTTGACCTCCACCAGGGTGGCATCTTCTTTAACGAAGACGTCCCACAACTTGATGATGGTGGCGGCGACCTTGGGGGCCAGCTCGGCGTTGAAGCCTGCGGCGGCGACGATTTCGTCAGCCTTGGCCGCATCGATGCCAACGGCCGGATCCACAGCCACACGGGCCAGGGCCTCGGGGCGCTCAACGGCCAGTTCCTCAATTTCCATGCCGCCTTCCACCGAGCACATGGCCAGGTAGTTGCGGTTGGCGCGGTCCAGCAGCACGGAGAAGTAGAACTCCTCGGCAATGTCGGCGCCGGCGGCGATCATGACCGTGTTCACGGTGTGGCCCTTGATGTCCATGCCCAGGATGTCCGAGGCGTAAGTGAACGCTTCATCAGCGGTCTTGGCAACCTTCACGCCGCCGGCCTTGCCGCGGCCACCGACCTTCACCTGTGCTTTGACGACTGTGACGCCGCCAATCTTCTCGGCTGCTGCCTTTGCTTCTTCAGGGGTGTGCGCCACGATGCCGGCCAACACGGGAACGCCGTGAGCCTCAAACATGTCGCGCGCCTGGTATTCAAACAGGTCCACGGATTGGTGTCCTTCTACGTCGAAGTAGTGATGATCAGGAGCGTCAGCCCCTTTTTTACACATTACCGCCTTGGCGTGGAAGCACATATTTGAATAATGCACCACAGTGCTCAACAGTTATTCGGCTCACAGAGCGGTGGCTTGGACGCACAGATGCGTTGCGCAGCTACCCGGCGGGGGCCGCCGTCGCCGCCGGGGCAAAAAGTTCATAGCTTTGCGCATCCACAAAGAAGCCGACGCCGGCGGCCAGATTGGCGCACGCGACGCCGTCGTCCATGGCCCCGCACCGGTAGCCTTGGCCGTCCATGGCCTGGCCCGGCGAGAGCACCGGCAGCTCGGCCAGTTCCTCGCTGACGGTGCCGCGGGGGCCGAAGGCCGCTTCTATGGCCGTCACTCCGGCCCGGCAGCCGCCGTAGCTTGCCTTGTCCGGGGCCAGCAACACGGTGCCGCCGAGGTAGCCAATGTTGGTGCCGGCGCAGTTCCCGTCGCGGTCCTTTTCCTGCACCGGCGGATAGTTCACCATTTGGCAGTTCACCACCGGGATGATGGGCGCGGCGGCATTGGCGCTGTCGGTGTAGTTGTTCGGTTCCCAGGGCTGGTTCAGATGTCCGGCCCGCGAGGAAGTGAAGACGCAGGCAGTGTTGCGCGAGTCCGTCACGAACTGCTGCAGCGTCTGGCCGATGGCGTCCTCGCTTGGCTGCGCCACCGGCATGGCCTTGAGCCGCTGCACATAGCTCAAGCTTTGCTCCGGTGGCTGCACCGCCGACGGTTCCGTGGGGGCCACGGGCATGGAAATGCAGCCGCTCAGCGCCAGGACGGCCGCCGCCCCCACGGCGCCCCAAGCCGCCACCGGACGTGCCGGCAGGGTGCGTTTGTTAAAAATCATGCCACCAGCTTGCCCCCTGGCGGCCCGTGGGCTCAACCATCCTCCTTCACCAGCGGCGCGTAGCGCAGCAGCAGGCGCTTCTCGCCAATCTCAAAGCGCACCTTGGCCACTGCCTTGTCCCCGGCGCCGGTCACTTCCAGCACCGTGCCGGTGCCAAAGCTGGTGTGGTTCACCTTGTCCCCCACCTTGACGGAGATGACCTCCTTTTGCGGCTGCACCCGCCCGGCCGCAGTGCGGGCGGAGATGCTGGGCGGCAGCATTCCTGCATCCGCGCCGCCCACGGCCGAACCCGCACCCCAGGAGGAGCCTGAGTAGCGGCTGGTGCCGAAGTTCCCCGTCACAGGCGCCGTCCGGGCAGCTCCTTCGCGCTTCCACGCAATGAGCTCGGCTGGGATTTCGTCGATGAACTGGCTTGCCGGGTTGTACTGGCTTTGCCCCCACATGCTGCGCACCTCGGAGCGCGTGAGGTACAGCCGCTTCCGGGCACGCGTCAACCCTACATAGGCCAACCGCCGCTCTTCGGCGAGTTCCTGGGGATCCGTGGCGGAACGGGCATGCGGGAACAGGCCATGCTCCATGCCGGTCAGGAACACCACCGGGAATTCCAGCCCCTTGGCCGTGTGCAGCGTCATGAGTGTCACCACTCCCAGCCGCTTGGCTTCGGCGACGGCGGCGGCTGCCTCGGCTTCGGAGCCTCCCGGCGCGTCCGGGATTTGGTCCGCGTCCGCCACAAGGGAGACCTGTTCCAGGAACTCCCCCAGCGTCCCTTCCGGGTTTTCCTGCCCAAATTCACGCACGACGGCGAGCAGTTCCGCCAGGTTCTCCACGCGTGACTCGTCCTGGGGGTCGGTGGAGGAACGCAGGGTGGCCAGGTAGCCGCTTTGCTCCAGCACGGCTTCCAGCGCGGTGGCGGGGGTGGCGCTGGCGGCCACTTCGGTCAGGTCCCCCATCATTTTGGCGAAGGCGTTGACCGCGTTGAGGGAGCGCGAGGCCAGCCCGGGCGCTTCCTGTGCCCGGGCCAGGGCGGCCCAGAAGGAAATCCGTTCCCGCTGCGCCAAGGCCGCAATGGCACCTTCGGCCCGGTCCCCAATGCCGCGCTTGGGTTCGTTGAGTATCCGGCGCAGGTTGACGTCGTCGTCCGGATTGACCAGGGCACGCAGGTACGCCAGCACGTCCTTGATTTCCTTGCGCTCATAAAAGCGCGTGCCGCCCACCACGCGGTAGGGCAGGCCCACGCGGACCAGGATGTCCTCAATGGCACGGGACTGGGCGTTGGTGCGGTAGAAGATCGCCATGTCGCCGGGGCGCAGATCGCCCTCGTCCTGCAGCCGGTCAATTTCCTTGGCAATGAACCGGGCTTCCTCATGCTCTGATTCGGCCACGTAGCCGACAATCTTTTCACCGTCGCCCTCAGCCGTCCACAGGCGCTTCTCACGGCGGTTGGGGTTGCGGGAAATGACCGCGTTGGCGGCGCTCAGGATGTTTTGCGTGGAACGGTAGTTTTGCTCCAGCTTGATCGTGGCCGCGTTCGCGTAGTCCTGCTCAAACTCCACAATGTTGCGGATGTCCGCGCCACGGAAGGCGTAAATGGACTGGTCGGAATCGCCCACCACCGTCAGCTGCGCCGGCTCAATGCCGCCGGCCCCGCCCACAATCTCACGCACCAGCGCGTACTGGGCGTGGTTGGTGTCCTGGTATTCATCCACCAGCACGTGGCGGAAGCGGCGCCGGTAGTATTCGGCCACTCCGGGGAAGGCCCGGAACATGTACACGGTTTGGGCAATGAGGTCATCAAAGTCCATGGCGTTGGCTTGGCGCAGCCGCTGCGTGTAACCCTTGTACACCTCGGCCACGGCTGCGGCAAAGGGGTCGTTGAAATCGGTGTTCATGGAGTTTTCATCGTCGTCAATGAGCTCGTTTTTTAGCGCCGAGATCTTATGCATGATGGATTTGGGGGTGAACTTTTTGGCATCCAGGTCCAGGCTCTTGGCCACCAGCGTGATCAGGCGCAGGGAATCGGCGGAGTCATAGATGGAGAAGTTGGAGTTCAGGCCAATGTTTTTGGCCTCCCGGCGCAGGATCCGCACGCAGGAGGAGTGGAAGGTGGAAATCCACATGCTCTTGGCGGCTTCGCCAATGAGCGCCGCAATGCGCTCGCGCATTTCCGCCGCGGCCTTGTTGGTGAAGGTGATGGCCAGGATCTGGCCCGGATGCGCCTGCCCCGTGGCCAGCAGGTAGGCAATGCGGTGGCTGAGCACGCGGGTTTTGCCCGAGCCGGCGCCGGCCACAATGAGCAGCGGCGGGCCGGTGTGCACCACTGCCGCCTCCTGCTGTGGATTCATTCCCTCCAGCAGCGCCGCCGGGTCGGGCCAGCGCCGCAGCGGATCCCGTTCACCGGGGTCCGGCACGGCACCAAAGGCGGGGCTGCCCTGCGGCCCGCCGGCACCGAATTCGGGCGCGTCGGCGCCGGGATCGTCCTGCTCGAACGGTTGCCAAGCAGGCAATCCAGCGCCTGGACTGAGTGTCACTTTGGGCTTTGGGGGGTAAGGGTCAAACAACATATCCATGGTGGAATCCAGTGTAGTTCGCCCCGCTGACAATCCCCTGACGGCCCTGTGCACAAGACCTGCGGGCGGACGCTAGGGCGCCAACTCCCCTGCCCGCAGGGCTGCGGTGAGCTGGGCCACCGCCGCATGCGGTCCCGCCACAAACCAATCAAGTCCATTGACGCGTTCGACGGCGGTGTCCCCGCCCGCAGCGACAACCAGCCCCTTGCCGGGAAGCCAGTCCCACGACGGGCAGCTGTGCTGGAACCATGCACCCAGTTCGCCCTGGGCCACCCGGGCCAAATCACAGGAACCGGAGCCCATCATGCGCAGGGTCGCGGGCAGCTGCGCCGCCTGCTGCCACGGCACGGCCGCAGCAGGCCGGCCCAGCCAGGTGGGATGCAGGTAGGTCCCGGCGGAGAGCTGCCCCAATTGGTCCTGGCCCGCCACACGGATTGTCTGGCCGTTGAGCGTGGCTGCATGTTCGGTGCCGCCCAGCCACAGCTTGTCCTCCTCCGGCTGGTACACGGCGCCGAGGAGGACCTCCACACCAGCGGGCACATCCGGCGTCGCACCCTCAGGCACGGCCGCGGATCCCGGCGCGGGGCCCACCCCAGCCACGAGCTCAGGCGCGCGCACGAGGGCAATCGCCACGCACCAGTAGGTGGACCCGCTGGCAAAATTGAAGGTGCCGTCCACGGGGTCGATCACCCAGCACCGTCCGGAGGTGCCCAGATGGGCGGCGCCCTCCTCACCTACAATGGAATCGTGGGGCCGGGCGGCACGCAGGGCAGTAAAGATGTGGGATTCGGCGGCAAAGTCCGCTGCCGTGGCAAAGTCGGACGCCCCGCTCTTGACCTGGCTTCCCGCACGCAGCTTCACCAGGCCCCCGGCCCGGATGGTCCGGGCCGCTTCCCCTGCACTGCGCAGAATACTGGCCGCCAATTCACCGTCGTTGGGCGCTGGTGCGTTAAAAGTTGCCATAGTGGAAGCCTAAACTAGGCGATAATGGGGCCATGGCCAAAACCCCAGCACAACGCGCCGCCAAGCACGGCGAAGCAGCAACTCCCCCCATTGCCGCTGCAGGCAGCCCGCAACGGACACCGCAAAAGGCGCAAAGCAATGCGAACCTGCTGCTCATTGCCGGTTCCGTGGCGGCACTGTTCCTGTTCTGGTACTTCCACCTGCTGACCCTGAACCAGATGAGCGGCATTTCCGGCGGGTTGGCCATGCCCGACTCCATGGTTCTGGGTTTTGACGTGGCCCATGTGGAGACGCTGCGGGCAGCCATGGACGACGACGCCCTGGGCCAGCTGCAGTTTGTGCACAAGACCGCCGGCATGCTGTTCCCCCTGGTTTTTGCCCTGATTTCCATGACGGTCATTGCCATGAACGTGGCCAAGCGGGCCATCCGACGCATGCTGTGGATCATCCCGATCGTCTTCGCGGCCATACAGTTGTGGGCCAATGTTGCCATTGACAACATGCTCGGTGCCGACGTGCTCGACGCCGGATCCGTCACCCTGGCATCCACCCTGGTGGTGCTCAGCTGGCTGTTTTTGGTCCTGAGCCTGGTGGCTATGGGCGTGTCGCTGTTCCTGGGCCGCAGGCGCAGGCACACGTCTCCCGCCGACGCCGGCCGTGGCCCCGCGGCCTGATCCGTTTTTTGCTTGCTTCCCACTTCCGCTAGGCTGGGGGGGCGCGCCTCTGTAGTCCAATGGATAAGACAGCCCTCTCCTAAAGGGCAGATCCGGGTTCGATCCCCGGCGGGGGCACTTTTCATGCCCGCTCCCAGGTGCCGACTGACAGCTGGGCAGGCTGGCCCGCTCGGGCACAATGGGTGCATGGGCATCATAAAAATCATCATTCTCTTTGTGCTGGCCGCGGCGGCCGAGATCGGTGGCGCCTGGCTGGTGTGGCAGGCGGTGCGCGAAGACAAGACCTGGTGGTGGGCGGCACTGGGCGTGGTGGCCCTGGGCGCCTATGGCTTCATTGCATCCCTGCAGGCCGACGCCAATTTTGGCCGCGTCCTGGCGGCCTACGGCGGCGTGTTCATTGCCGGGTCCCTGGTGTGGGGCATGATCTTCGACAAATTCAGCCCCGACCGCTGGGACATCATGGGCGCGCTGGTGGCCCTGGCCGGGGTCAGCATCATCATGTTTGCCCCGCGGGGGGCTTGAAGCCGGGCCCATATTCCGTGTGGCTGCAGCACCGCCAGCACTATACGGCCTTGACTGGCGACGTGCCGGTTTGCACTCCTTCAATGTGAGCCGCCGCTGGCCCTTGGGGTCTGCTTGCTCCCCGTTCAGCACTCGGTCGGTTGTGGATAGCCCACCATCACTTCTTCCAGCTGTGTCCCCAAGATCAAAAAGTGCGTCTGCGGTCCTGATTTTCTTTGATGCCCGTACCTTGAGGGCCTTGGCAGCGGGCGGCACATGATGGGGATCTTCCAGATATGAAACACCAGTCTTTCCCTACAGGAATGGTTGGTGTTTTAGCCGGTCCTTGCGGATCGGGATTTGCCAGCCGCCCAAAATCAGCCGCCTACGAAACGATCTCCTCGAACCTCTCGATCAACCGTCTGCGCGAAGTCCTGGCCATCGGCTGACGCACCGAGGGGCTGAGGTCAATCAACAGGACGCCGGCCGCTGGGGAACCGCCGTGCCGGAGCTGCTGCCGGCGTTTTTCAGCATCGGCGCTGCGCGTTGCGGTTGGCGTGTCTGCGTTCGGTGCCTGAGAGTGGGGGTGCGGTGGTGATGTAGCGGTGGCCGGTGGGGGTTGTGATCCGTGTTTCCGGGTGACCGTTCCCCGCCCCGGGGTCCCTTTCGAAGGACCACCCGGGGGCTTCCTTGGCCAGGTTGCACGCCGTGCACAGCCCTTGGCCGTTGGTGCTGGTGGTCGGGCCACCGGCTGCGTAGGACTTGATGTGGTCGTATTCCCTGATCGGAGCGTCACAGTATGGGCTTTGACAACGCTGGTCCCGGATCCGCAGGAATTCCTTGAGCCCTTCAGGGAACAGGCGGGCCCTGGAATCCATCGCCAAAAGGGCGTTGGTTTCCGGGTGGGTGAAAAGCCGCTTCAGCCAGACCCGCCCTGGACGGGCACCCCCGCGGCCGCCGGGGCCCGGTGCCCCGTCACCGAGGATCATGTCCCGCGCCAGGGGCGCCGGGAGGGCCTCGTAACCGACCAAAACTGCAGGCTCATTGCCATTGCCGAACAGGGCCCTGTCGGTCATGACCAGTTCCAGTGCCACCTCCGGCTGCCCCACCGCGGTGCACCACGGCTCCCGCACACCACCCACCACGGCAACGGGGGCAGGCGGGGCAAACGATGCCCTGCTGACCGCCCCACCCGGCGCGTCGCCGGTCCGGGCGGCGGGACCCGCCGGGGATCCGCGGTGGTCTGTCAACGTCCCGGCGCCCTCGTCGCAGGGTGCGTGGTGGATCAGGCGGTGCATCAACGCATCCGCCATGACCTGGCCTTTGCCCCGCCCGTCACCGGCGGCGCGGGCACTGGCGGCGACCTTGGTGAGCGTGTTCAGGATCCGCACCCCCTGCTTCAAAGGAATCAACGCGGTCAAAAAAGTCATTCCGTCCGCGGCCGGACGCAGGGAAACATAACGGTCCCCCGCCGCTTTCTGGTGGCGCTTGATGAACGACTCCGGATCCAGGGCGTAGGACGCTTTCCGCACCGAAGCCCTGAGCTCCCCCGTACCCCTGGACTCAATATTCGAGGCCGGGCCGCACATGTCTTCATCGACGCGGGCACGGTCCGTGCGGGAAAGGAAAACCGTTTCAGCGGCCATGACCGTGGCCCGGTACTCGCTGAGCCGGCCCTCGGAGAAGGCCTGCATGCTGCACGGCATCTCCCGCACCAGCACCTCGGACAATTCACACAACTGACGTCCCCGGTGCGGTGATTCACACCGGGCCAACGCAAGCTGCTGCGCAATGCCCTGCCCAAGCTTCCGGTGGGGGACCCCGTCCCGGGCCTGGACGAGCCGCTGTTGGGCCACAAACAATGCCTGCACCTGGGCTTGGGCCGCGGCCATCGCGTTCTTCGCCTTTTCAAGGACGCCCACCACATCAATCAACGCCGAAGCGGACAGGGCCTCCACTGCGGCGGCATCAAAACCACACCCCGCTGGGATCCCGCCCAACGCCATGGCCACGGCCGTTGCCTGGACGGCGAGTTCTTCGGCCTTCCCGGCCTCCTTTCGCGCCCTGCCGGCACGTTCCCGCATTGACAAGAGCCGCTCCGCAGCGTGCTGCTCCCCCACTGCGGCGGCAAAATCACCCTCCGCAACCTCTGCCCCCTCCCTGGCCCGGCCCGCAAGCTCATGGGCCAAAGCAGCATCCAACTGCGCCAATAGGGAAGGATCAAAAAACGCCATGCCGCTCTCCACGACAGCCGAGCCAAGCATCGCCAGTGAGCCGCACTTCTCCATCACCACGGCCCCGGCATTACCGACGACCTTCCCGGCGGTACCGGCATCACTGGGGGCGTACCCGGCGCCGGGCCCGTCAGCCAGAAGACCGGGACCAGCGCCTTCAACAAGCCCATCCCAGGACATGGGGGCCGCTTCCGGCCCGGCCGACGTAAAAAGCTCTGGAACCACCACCGCCACCACCACCTCTGCCGGGAGCCCGGTCTGCAGCCAAACTCCAACGAACGGAAAACAACGCACACTAAACATTCCGTTCGATGTACGTCTATTTTCCTAGTACTTCCATTCTAATTAACAGCGGTGACGTTGGTAATGGAAAAAGGAAAACCCGATAAATCTGTTGACGGACGCAGCCACGGCCGTGCCTGTGGAGGAAACAACGAGCCGAAACCCCGGCCGGGACCACATTCCAGGCCAAGATCGCCCAAACAAGGGACGCAGCACAGCCGCACCCACCACAACCATCTTGAGAACAGCCCTCCGCGCCCAAGGTAACGGCTTTGGAGTCAACCGTTCCCGGCGTCGGTCACGGCCTCCACAGCCTGGGCGAACTGCGTCTGGTGCAGCTCGGCGTAGCGTCCCGAACGGGCCATGAGTTCATCGTGGGTGCCACGTTCCACAATGCGCCCGGCTTCCAGCACCAGGATCATGTCGGCTGATCGGATGGTGGAGAGCCGGTGGGCAATCACCAACGCCGTCCGTCCCTCCAGCGCCTCGGTCAGCGCCGCCTGCACGGCCGCCTCATTGGTGGAATCCAAAGCGGCTGTGGCCTCGTCCAAAATCACCACCGCCGGCTGCACCAGCAGCAGGCGGGCAATGGTGAGGCGCTGGCGCTCGCCGCCGGAGAGCCGGTAGCCGCGCTCCCCCACCACCGTGTCCAGACCGTCGGGCAGGGCCTGGGCAAAGGCCTCCAGCCGGGCGCGGTGCAGCACATCCCAAATTTCGGCATCGGTGGCGTCGGGCTTGGCCAGCTGCAGATTGGAGCGGATGCTTTCGTGGAAGAGGTGCCCGTCCTGGGTCACCATGCCCACGCCGGCGCGCAGCCCGTCAAAGGACAGCTCACGCACATCCACCCCGCCCAGCAGCACACTGCCTGAGTCCACGTCGTACAGCCGCGACAGCAGCTGGGCAATCGTGGACTTGCCCGCGCCGGAGGAGCCCACCAGGGCCACTGTCTGGCCCGGTTCGGCGCGGAAGGAAATGCCATGCAGCACATCCTCTCCACCGCGGGAATCCAGCACCGCCACATCCTCCAGGGACGCCAATGACACCCGCTCGGCCGAGGGATAGCCAAAGCGCACGTTCCGGAATTCCACACCCAGGGGTCCCCTGGGGAGTTCGGCCGGCTGCGGCTTTTCCTCAATGAGCGGCTTGAGGTCAAGGATTTCAAAGACCCTGTCAAAGCTCACCAGCGCGCTCATGACGTCCACGCGGGCATTGGCCAAGGCTGTGAGGGGCGCATAGAGGCGAGTCAACAGCAGGGCCAGCACCACGACGTCGCCCGCGTTCAGATTGCCGCTGATGGCCAGGGAACCACCCAGCCCGTACACCAGCGCCAAAGCCAGGGAGGAGACCAGCATGAGCGCGGTGAAGAACACGAACTGCATGATGGCCGTGCGCACGCCAATGTCGCGCACACGGTTGGCACGGGCGGCGAACTCGCGGGACTCATCGGCCGGCCGGCCAAAAAGCTTGACCAAGGTGGCGCCGGGGGCCGAGAAACGCTCGGTCATTTGCGTGCTCATGTCCGCGTTGAGATTTGCCGCCTCCCGCCGCAGCCCTGCCAGCCGGGCACCGAAGCGGCGGGCCGGCAACAGGAAGATGGGCAGCAGCACCAGGGCCAGCAACGTCACCAACCAGGAAGTGTTGAGCATGACTATCAGCGTCAGAATCAGCTGTACCGAGTTGGAGACAATGCCGGAGAGGGTGCCGGAGAAGGCCTGTTGGGCGCCAATGACGTCATTGTTCAGCCGGCTGACCAGCGCGCCGGTGCGGGTGCGGGTAAAGAAGGCGATGGGCATCCGCTGCACGTGATCAAATACGGCTGTGCGGAGGTCCAAAATGACGCCCTCGCCCAGGTTTGCCGAAATCCAGCGGATCACCAACGACAGCCCGGCGTCGAGCACCGCCACTATGGCAATGAGCACGGCCAGGCGCACCACCACATCCAGCGCCGTCTGCGCCACAATGGCATCCACCACCTGGCCGGCCAGGACCGGGGTGGCCACGGCGAGCGCGGCGGAAATGACTGAAAGGACCACAAAGATCAACAGCTTGCGGCTGTAGGGCTTGGCGAACGCGATGGTTCGCCGCAGCGTGTCCTTGGAAATGCCGCCATTGGACTTGTCGTTGCGCATGGTGCTCCACAGGGAACTCCAAGCCGCGCCTTCCATGCTCATGCGTGGGCTCCTCGGGTTTCGTCAGTGGGCAAGCCACCAGCTTAACCCGCTGCGCGGGTCCATAAATTCCCCGGCCGGTGGTTCCACCCGGCAGTGGTTCCACCCGGCAGGTGCCCGCCGGATGGAACCACCATGCAGGTCCAGCTGCCGCATCAATTGTTGCCAGCACCGCAGCCATGCACCACAGGCCCTTGTTCTGGCGGCCTTTCGTTGTGCCGGCGCACGTTCCCTGCGGCAAACTCAGCCGCGGGTGGCGCGGTCGTGGATGGTCACCGCGTATCCGTCCGGATCCTGGAAGGTGAACGTGACGCCAAAGGGGCCTTCAAAAGGTTCCCGAAGGATGGTTGTCCCGGCTTCCACCAGGGTGCCGTGGAGGGCCGTGGCGTGGGGGTCATGGAGCCACAGTGCCACGCCCAAACCTGGCTGGCCCGCATCCAGATCCACTCCCGGTTCGGGATCGCGGACCGCGAACGTGGGCTGGGTGTCAAAGACCACCGCATGCGGCGGCGAGAAGGGTGCCCGGGACAGTCCCACGGTGTTCTCGTAAAAGTCGGCGGCCTTGCCAAGGTCGCGTACCTGCAGGGCGATGAAATCGGGGCCGGTGATGGTCATGAAGGGTCTCCTTGTATGTCAGTTTTCTTACATGGCAAGGCTATGTCAGAATTCTTACATGAGCAAACGGGAACAGCAGGTCGGATATTTGGTGAAACAGCTGCAATCGTTGCTGCGCCTGAACATGGAGAAGGCCCTTATCCCCCACACCCTTACGGTGTCCCAGTACTCCTGCCTTCACCATTTGCGCAGCGAACCGGGCATCTCCGCGGCGGAATTGGCCCGGGCAATTTTCATGACACGGCAATCCATGAACACCCTGCTGCAGCAATTGCTGGACCGCGGCCTGGTTGCACGCCCCGCCCGCCCGGATTCCGGCCGTGCCCTGCCAACCCGGCTCACGGCAAAGGGCGTCAAACTGCTCGAGGCAGCCCAGGCCGGGGTGGACGAGGTGGAACAGCGGATGCTCGCGGGCCTGGACCCCGCCGGACTGAGCGCCCTCAGCCAGGGACTCAATGCCTGCGTTCGGGCCCTGGGCGGCTGAGCCGGCGCCCGCAGCAGCCATGGTGTTCACCGGGTGCCTGCCGGGGCGTTGTCTGCCATACTTGGCAGGCGATCAATGTGGCGCCATCCATGGGCGCCTTCCGCGACCCTGAAGTGAAGTTCCCACGATGAAAACCTCCCTAAATGATGCGGCGTCCGCGATCAACCTTCAGCTGCTGCCGGAACGACTGAGCATCTACCGCTTCGAGCCGTCTTTTCCCGTGGCGGAGCTGCCCCGTTTCACAGGCGTGTGGTCCATCACCCGCACCCGGCGCGAACTTTCCGTGGTGGCGCCCGAAGGCAGCTGCCCTGGCGCGGACCACGAGGACCCCGGGTGGCGGTGCCTCTACCTTGCAGGCCCCATCCCGTTTAATCTCACCGGCGTGGTTTCCGGACTCACCTCGGTGATCGCCGCCCAGGGCCTGCCGGTGTTTGTGCTGTCAACCTTTGACAGTGACCTGCTCCTTCTGCGCGGCGACTCCCTGAACCAGTCCCTGCAGGCACTGGACCGGCACGGCCATGTGGTCCATCTCGAGGAACTGCCCGCCGCCAGGCGGCAACCGGACAACTGAGGCGGCAACCGGGCAGCTGAGACGGCATCGCCGCCCTGGTCAATGCGTAACAGAAGGGAATATTCATCCCCGTCCCCTTCGTTCCCAGTGGTACCGTCCACAGGACACCCCGCACCACCCCCGTACCGGAACGACCGGCAGCCCACACCCGCTGCTGCTCCACCAGCAAAGGAACACTTATTATGAATCGTCGCAGCTTTGGACTTGTTGGCCTCCTCGCAGCAGCATCGTTGGCCCTCGCAGCGTGCGGCGGTTCAAGTGACACGGCTGCAGGCGGTGACACTTCCCTGAGCGGGATTCAGGATGCCGGGGAAATCATCTTCGCCACGGAGGGCACGTACAAGCCCTTTAGTTTCCACGAGGGCGGGGCCGGGGACTTGACCGGGTACGACGTCGAGGTTGCCAAAGCCGTCGCCGGGAAGCTGGGCGTTGAAGCGAAGTTTGAGGAAACGCAGTTCGACTCGATCTTTGCCGGATTGGAGGCCGGGCGCTTTGACGCCATTGCCAACCAAATCACCGTAAACCCCACACGCCAGGAAAAGTATGAACTCTCCACCCCCTACACCGTCTCCCAGGGCGTCATAGTGACCCTGGACGGGAACAATGACATCTCCTCCTTTGCCGAGTTGAAGGGCAAAACCACAGCCCAGTCCCTGACCAGCAACTGGTACACGCTGGCCACCGAAAGCGGTGCACAGGTCGAAGCCGTGGAAGGTTGGGCCCAGGGCGTCTCCCTGTTGAAGGATGGACGGGTGGACGCCATTGTCAATGACAAGCTCACTTTCCTGGACTATGAGGTCACCAACCCTGATTCGGGCCTGAAGATTGCCGCCACCACCGAGGAGTCCTCCGACTCCGCCCTGGTGTTCAGCAAGGGTGCCACCGCCCTGAAGGAGGCGGTCGACACGGCATTGGCGGAACTGTCCAGCGACGGCACCTTGGCCGGACTCAGTGAAAAGTACTTCGGCCAAGACGTCAGCAAGTAGTCCGGAAGCTGCGTGGTTTAGAGTTCAGACATGGACCTTGACCTGTTTTGGAGTTCCCTGGGCCCGCTGCTTGAAGGTGCCGTCAAAGGGACCATCCCGCTGACGTTGGCGTCCTTCGCCCTGGGGCTGGTGCTTGCCCTCGTGGTGGCGGTGCTGCGCATCAGCTCCAACAAAGTGGCAGCGGGCCTGGGGCGCTTTTACGTCTCCATCATCCGGGGCACCCCCCTGTTGGTGCAGCTGTTCGTGATTTTCTACGGCCTGCCGGCGGTCGGTGTGAAGATTGAACCCTGGCCCAGCGCCATCATTGCCTTCTCCCTGAACGTGGGCGGCTACGCGGCGGAGATCATCCGGGCCGCCATTTTGTCGGTGCCGCGCGGACAGTGGGAGGCCGGGCACATGATCGGCATGTCCAGGAACCAGACGCTGCTGCGCATCATTTTGCCGCAGGCCGCCCGCGTGTCCGTGCCGCCGCTGTCCAACACCTTCATTTCCCTGGTCAAGGACACCTCCCTGGCGTCGCTGATCCTGGTCACCGAAATGTTCCGGGTGGCACAGCAGGTGGCCGCCTTCAGCCAGGAATTCATGCTGCTGTACCTGGAAGCGGCCGGAATCTACTGGATCATCTGCCTGATTTTGTCCACTGCCCAGACACGGGTGGAAAAGAGGTTGGACCGCTATGTTGCCCACTGACTCCGTCCTGCAGGTCCGCGGCCTGAGCAAGGCCTTTGGCGCCAACACCGTGCTGCGCGGCATCGACCTCGACGTGCCCCGCGGCAAGGTGGTGGCCCTCATCGGCCCGTCCGGATCCGGCAAGACCACCGTGCTGCGCTGCCTCAACGGCCTGGAAATGCCCGACGCCGGAACCGTCACCGTGGGTGCGCGCGACGCCGCCACCAAGGGTTCACAGCAGGATCCCCCCGCGGCACTGACGGTGGATTTCGCCGCCCTCGCCAGCAAGGCAAAACCACGGGCCCGTCAAGTGGCCCAGCTGCGCGACCGCAGCGCCATGGTGTTCCAGCAGTACAACTTGTTTCCGCACAAGACAGTGCTGGAAAACGTCATGGAAGGTCCGGTGCAGGTGCAGAAGCGTCCGCGAACCGAGGTCCTCGCCGACGCCGAGGCACTGCTGGACCGGGTGGGACTGCTGGAAAAGAAGGACGCCTACCCCTTCGAACTTTCCGGCGGGCAGCAGCAACGCGTGGGCATTGTGCGGGCACTGGCCCTCAAACCCCAACTGCTGCTCTTTGACGAGCCCACCTCCGCCCTTGATCCCGAGCTGGTCGACGACGTGCTGGCGGTCATCAAGGAACTGGCAGAGGAAGGCTGGACCATGGTGATTGTGACCCATGAGCTCGCCTTTGCCCGCCAGACCGCCGACGAGGTCGTGTTCATGGCCGACGGCGTGGTGGTGGAGCGCGGGCCCGCCAGCCAGGTGCTCCGCGAGCCGCGGGAGGAACGCACCCAGGCCTTTGTGCGCCGGCTGCTGCACGAAATCTAGGCACACCCCATGGGCAGCGCGCCCCATCGCCGTCGGCACCGCAGTGACGTAACTTGGTGCACGGATCAACAATGCCCGCCGCCGCCGGTTGGCCCGCCCACCACGTACCAGGGATGAATTTTATGAGCGAATCCGCGCAACCGCGCCCCACCGTCCTGCGCCGCGTCCAGCTCAGCACCGCCGCCTGGCAGCTGCTGTGCCAGTCCACCAGCGACACCCTGGCGCTGCCCCAGGACACGGCCGAAGGGGCAGAGGCAGCGCTCGACGGCGCCACCACCAAGGCCGCCTGGGCGGAACTTCAGGCGCTGGGCATGTCCCCACACCCCGGTGAGGTCAAGCGGCAGTGGACCGGCGCCGTCGCCCTTTTGCTCACCGCCCCCATCAAGGTCACGGCACGGGCCACCTACAACGGCGTCAGCACCACCAGTGTGCTGGGCCTGCGTGCCGGCCGCGGGCTGGCGGCCCACCAGCGGCACATTTCGGAACAGGCCGGGGCGCAGACTGTCATCACCGGCAGCGAAGACAGCATGGAAATCACCTTGTTCGACGAGGAAAAACTGTGGGGCGCCACGGCGCGGCTGCTGCCGCCGCTGGCTGCCGTGCGCGCCGGCGCCAAGGCCGCACCCCTGAATTCGCGCCCAGGAACGGAAATCGGCGCGGGGGCAACGCCGGCCCAGGCTGCGGCGCTGACGGCCGGCGAGGAAGCAAATATCACGCTGAGCGTCACCGCCGCGGCACCGGGGCTGCCCGAACGGCTCTGGGCAGGCATGTGGAGCGTACGCGGCGGGCAACTGTTTTCCATCACCACCGGCACGGCCGCGGATCCGGCGGTGCGGCTCAGCGAAGTGCCGCCGGGCCATATTGCCAATGAACTGTTGTTTGCAGTGGTGGGCGCCCATGAAGCGCTCTCCGGCGCCGGCCAGGGCGCCGGCGAAGGCGGTGCCTTATGAGCATGTTGGGCCTGGATCCACTCGCCTGCCGTGATCTGGTCCAGGTCCTGAACCGCTCGGCGCAGCAATTGGAGCAGGCGGGCACGCATCTCAACAGTGCCATTGCACGCACCAGCTGGCGGGGAGCTGACAGCCAACGCTTCCGCAGCCAGTGGCCGGCCAACCGGCAGCGGTTGAACCGTGCGGCCCGCGAGCTCGAAGGCGCGGCCACACAACTCTTGCGTGAAATTGCCGAACAGGAACGGGCCAGCGCCGTGGACGGCGGCAACAGCGGCGGCCAGGACGGCGGCGACAGCCTGTGGGACAGCCTCGTGAACGCCGGTGCAGATCTGTGGGAGGACTTCGGCGACGGCGTTGACGGTGCAGTCGACTCCCTGCGGGACGGGTTGGACTGGCTGGCCGGCGGCATCACCAAGCTTCCCGGCATCAGGTCCACCTGGAACTTTGCCGAACAACTGGGCCAGCTCGGCGCCATGGGCTTTGCAGCGCTGATCGGGAATCCGCCGTCGTTGTCTGCAGTGGTGGCCCAGTTGGTGCTGGCCGGCGGGACCGGGGTGGATGCGTGGTTCAACGCCGCCACCGGAGGCGGGGTGGACCTGCGCCTCTTTGAAGACGGTGAACCTTATGCCGGGGAGCCCATTGCCGTGGGGGAAAACCTGGAACGGAACGCCCTGACGCTGCCCACCTCCGCCAGCGCCATCTTTCAAGGCGTCATTGACGCCTACGACGCCGCAGCTGTCCCCGGCACCGAGGACGGCGAAGTGCGGATAGTGCAGGTGGAGCAGCCCGACGGAAGCTTTGCCTACATTGTCAACATCCCCGGCACCGAGGACTGGGGTGCCGCGGGCGGGGGTCAAAGCCGGGATCTGAGCAGCAACTTGATGGTCATGGCAAGCCAATCCAGTGCCGCGCAGCAGGCGGTGGCCCTGGCCATGGCACGTGCAGGCATTCCGCCCGGTGCCCCGGTCATGCTCACCGGGCACAGTCAGGGCGGCATGCTCGCGGTGGCCCTCGCCTCGGATCCGGCGTTCATGGACAACTACAATGTCACCAATGTCATGACGGTGGGATCTCCCGTGGACGGCGCCAACATTGACCCGCGCGTCAACGTGCTGCAGGTGCAGCATGCCGGCGACGTGGTGCCGCAGCTCGACCTGGGCGGGGTCCGCCACGACGGTTCGGCGCCGGAACAGCCCGCAAACGTTTCAGTGGTGACCATGGCGAACCCACCGCGCAATGCGGAACAAAACGCCGGGTTCGGCCAAAGCGGCGGCGCCATTGGTGCCGGTGCGGGACCGTGGATTCCTGGCATGGGTGAAGAAAACGGGCGAAACGCAGGCACCGCCGCCGGAGAACTGGCCAGTGATGCCATCAACAACCACGACTTTGTCAACTACCGCGAATCAATGGCCAACACCGGTGCCAATCCCGGCATCACGGACTACGAAAACGACCCGTCCATGCGGGTATTTTTCAGCGACGACCCGGACCGGGTCAGCGCTGTTGACGTTGCCACCGGACGCCGTTAGGAAGGGATGCTGGAAGTGTTCACGAAAACAAAAACGACTGTGGCCATGGGGGTCCTGGTCCTGGCTCTGACAGCCTGCAGCCCCGGCGGCTCCACCAACGGCGGTTCCTCCAACGGCGGTTCCTCCAACGGCCAGGGCAGCCAGGAAGCGCAGAACCTGCAGACGGCAATTTCCGCAGTGGACAATGTTTCCGAGGTCACGGCCCGTTACACGGTGAAAAGCGGCATGGGCTCCACGGTGAATGTGCGCATTACAGCCGCCGCCGGCACGCCCTCCCTGGAAACCGTCATGACTGATTCCCTCACCGCTTTTGCCGGCGCGGCCGAAGGGATCAAGACCACCGCAGGCGTTTCCTTTCAAGTGACGGAATCCGGAGCGGACAACACCATCAACCCCACGGCAGTGGGCCTGCAACAGTCCCCCACCGTGGCTGAAATCATCGATTTCGCCGGCCTTTAGGAAATCCGCCCCGGATGGGTGTAGATGTTCATGCTGCTCCCACGGCTGAAACCCACCAAGGTCACCCCCACCTCGCGGGCCAGTTCCACCGCCAACGACGACGGCGCACTCACCGCCGCGAGCACCGGCACCCCGGCCATGGCCGCTTTTTGCACCAGTTCAAAGGACGCCCGCCCCGATACCTGCAGGATGCGCCCGGCCAGGGGCAGCTGCTCTTCACGGAACGCAGCCCCCAACACCTTGTCCACCGCATTGTGCCGCCCCACATCCTCGCGGGAAATCAGCAGTTCCCCGGCGGCGCTGAACAGTCCCGCGGCATGAACGCCGCCGGTCTTTTCAAACAAAGCCTGCTGTGCGCGCATGACGTCGGGGAAGGTTGCCAATAGCTCAGCATCAAGGAGGTGCTCCGCTGCCTCGGGCAGCAGCGCGAAGCGGGAGGATTTGCGGACAGCCTCAATTGAATCCGTGCCGCAGATGCCGCAGGCACTGCTCACATGACGCTGCGGTGCCGCCCGGGGCAGAACCACATCCGGACGCAACTGCGCCTCCACCACATTGAAGGTCTGGCGGCCGTTCTCATCCTCGCCGGCACAAAACCGCAGGGAAATCAGCTGCCCAGGGTCAAAAATGATCCCCTCGGACAACAAAAAGCCCGCCACCAAATCAAAATCGTCCCCCGGGGTGCGCATGGTGACGCTGAAGGACTCGTGCGCCAGGCGGATTTCCAAGGGCTCCTCCACAGCCAGCGGTTCCTCGCGCACCACGCGGCGCCCCCTGGAAAGATCAATCCTTGTAGCCTTGACGCGCTGCAGCAGCCGTCCCATGCAATCCTCCAAAAGTGAATACGGTCTAAGATCACAGTAGTTGCTCAATGGCGAAGGGACCCCTCATGGCTGGCAAGGCGCCGCAGGAAAACATCAACGAACAGCGGCTCTTAGTGGGCGAAGCGAAAAAGAAGGCCGTGGGAATTCCAGGGGTCCTGCACGCTCTGGATGTGTCCCTGCGGCAAATGGGTCCCGTGCGTTCGGTGCAGACGCTGGTGCAGGTCAACCAGAAGGACGGCTTTGACTGCCCCGGCTGCGCCTGGCCCGAAACCGAACGCCGCCACCGGGCCGAATTTTGCGAAAACGGTGCCAAAGCCGTTGCCGAAGAGGCCACCAAAAGGCGCGTCCCGCCGTCGTTCTTTGCCGAGCACAGCGTGCATGAACTGCGCGGATGGGATGATTTCAGGCTGGGCCAGCAGGGCCGCCTGACGGATCCCATGTACCTGGCCGAGGGCAGCGACCACTACGTGCCCGTGACGTGGGAGTACGCGCTGGGGCTGTTGGCCGATGAGCTCAAAGCGCTGCAGGATCCCGACGAGGCCATTTTCTACACCTCCGGCCGCACCTCCAACGAGGCGGCATTTTTGTACCAGCTCATGGTGCGCGGCCTGGGCACCAACAACCTGCCGGACTGCTCAAACATGTGCCACGAATCCAGCGGCTCCGCGCTGACCGAAACCCTGGGCATAGGCAAGGGCACAGTGTCCCTGGAGGACATCCACCAATCGGAACTGATCCTCATTGCCGGACAAAACCCGGGCACCAACCATCCCCGCATGCTTACGGCCCTGGAGAAGGCAAAGAAAAACGGGGCCGCGATTGTGGCCATCAACCCGCTGCCCGAGGCCGGCTTGATGCGCTTTGAAAATCCGCAGACGCTGCGCGGGATGGCCGGTGGCGGCACCGCGCTGGCCGATGACTTCCTGCAGATCAAGCTGGGCGGGGACCAGGCCTTGTTCCAGGGACTGGGAAAGTTCCTGTTGGAAGAGCAGCGCCGCCCGGGGACCGCGCGCACGGGACGGGTGTTTGACACTGCCTTCATTGAAGCGCACAGCAGCGGCCTGGAAGCTTATTTAACACAGCTGGACCAGGTCGCGTGGGCGGAAATTGCCACAGCCACGGGCCTGTCCCAGGAGCAGATCCGGGCCACGGGCCGGCGCCTGCTGGATTCCAAGGCCACCGTGGTGTGCTGGGCCATGGGATTGACGCAGCACAAACACTCAGTGGCCATGTTGCGCGACGTGGTCAACGTGCTGCTGCTGCAGGGCAATGTTGGCAAGCCCGGCGCAGGCGTGTGCCCGGTCCGCGGCCACTCCAACGTGCAGGGAGACCGGACCATGGGCATCTTTGAGCGCATGCCGGACTCCTTCCACGATGCCCTGGATCGGGAGTTTTCCTTCGCCTCCCCCCGCGTACACGGCTTTGACACCGTGGCAGCCATTGCCGCCATGCGTGATGGAAAGGCCCGGGTCTTTGTGGGCATGGGCGGCAATTTCGTCCGCGCCACGCCGGACTCCAATGTGACCGAGGCGGCCTTGGCCCGCTTGTCCCTGACAGCGCAAATCTCCACCAAGTTGAACAGGTCCCACCTGGTCACCGGCGCCAGGGCATTGATTCTGCCCACCCTGGGCCGGACGGAAAAGGACACCCAGGCCAGCGGAGACCAGCGTGTGACCGTGGAGGACTCCATGAGCGCCGTGCATGCCTCCCGCGGCAGGTTGGCCCCGGCGTCGGAAAATTTAGTGTCCGAGGTGGCCATTGTGGCCCGCCTGGCCAAACTGCTCTTCTCCACGCCCGGCGGTGGCACCCGCCCCGGGGCACCGGCCGCCGACTGGGATGCCATGGCCGCGGACTACAGCGTGATCCGTTCCCACATTGCCGCGGTCATCCCCGGGTTCGAGGACTTCGAAGCCAAAATCGCCCAACCCGGCGGCTTTGTGCTGCCCAATGGCCCCCGTGATTCGCGCACCTTCACCACCGCCACCGGCCTGGCCAATTTCACCGCCAACACCCTGGAATACCCCAAAGTTCCCGCGGGCCGGCTGCTGCTGCAGACCCTGCGCTCCCACGATCAATACAACACCACCGTCTACGGCAAGGATGACAGGTACCGGGGCATTAAAAACGGCCGCCGGGTGGTTTTTGTCAACCAGAAGGACCTCGATGCGCTGGGCATTGCCGACGGTGCCATGGTGGATCTGGTGTCCGAATGGAAAGACAATGTGGAGCGCCGGGCAGCGGATTTCCGGGTGGTTGCCTACTCCACACCCGTGGGCTGCGCAGCGGCCTACTATCCGGAGACGAACGTTTTGGTTCCGTTGGATTCCACGGCGGACGTCAGCGGCACACCCACTTCAAAGTCCGTGGTGATCCGCCTGGAAGCCGCGGCCCAGGCGAGCTGAGGCCCCGGCCCCGGCCCCGGCCCCGGCCCCCCGAGACCGACCCAGCCCTGCCAAGGCAGACGCAGCGCCGCGTCGGTCACGGCAGGGCTGGGTCGGTTTCACGCAGCGCTCCGAGCAGGCAGGGCTGGACCGGTTTCACGCAGCGCTCCGGGTCCAGGGCAGCACCATTGCGGGCAACAACTCCCCCATTTTGGCTCCGTGCGGCGGAACCGCCATGACGCCCTGGGCTGCAGCCAAACCACGCATCATGGCCGAGTCGGTATGCGCACACGGCGACGCCAGGCCATAAACCAGCCGGTACGGCATGAGCCGGGTGGGACCGGAAAACGCCTTGATGGGCGATCCGCAGGGCACCTGCACCAACGCCGGTTCCGGCAAACTGCCCAGCTTTGCCAGCAATGGCGTACCCAACACCATCAGGCCCACCATGGCGGCCAGCGGATTGCCCGGCAGGCCAAGGATGAAACGTCCATCGGGCAGTTCAGCCAGCAGGGTTGGCTGCCCCGGGCGCATGGCGATCCTGGGAATGTGGAAGGTGCCCCCCATTGCCGTCACCGCCTCCCGCAGGAAGTCGGCGCTGGAGTTGCCAGTGGCACCGGTGGTGATCAGGACGTCGGCAGGGTCATGTTCGTCATCGGCCAGCGCAGCCAGCATCGAAACCAGGGTGTCTGCCGCGCGTTCCAAGCCCACCACAGTCCCGCCCAACATTTGCACCACTGCGCCCAGCTGTGGGGAAAAGGCGTCGCGGACAAAGCCCGCCTCCGGAATCCCTGAGGGAATCACCTCATTGCCGGTGAGGATGATCTTCACCGTTGGCCGGCCCAGGACGGGGAGCTCATCCATTCCGCCCAAGGCAGCCAGTGCCACGTGCGCGGGGTTCAACGTGGTCCCCGCCTTGATCAACAGTTCCCCGGCGGAGGCCTCCTCGCCGGCGGGGCGAATGTGCTGGGCGTTCCTGGGCTCCCCGGGACGGGCCGCACCGCCGAGTACCAGAACAGGGAGGCCTTCCTCATCCCGGCCCAGTTCCCCCGACTCGCTGCGCAGCACGGACTTCGCGCCAGCCGGAATGGTGCCGCCGGTCAGGATCGGAACGGCCTGGCCGGCGCTCAGGCGGGTCCCCCGTTCAGCCAGGATCCACGGCGGACTGCCAGCCACGGCCCAGCCATCCATGGCGGAGGATGCGTAGTGCGGCATGGGGTGGGCGGCTGCCACATCGGCTGCCAGGATGCGTCCCACCGTTGCCGCCAATGGCAGCGGGTGGGCGGGCAGCGCCTGGGCCACGTCCCAGGCGCGCTGCCGCGCCTCCAACCAGCTATGCGCAAGCCTCACGCCACCGGCAGGACCTGACGTCTCCGCCACGGCCGCTTCCACGGACGCCGGCTGCCCGGTTGAGGCGGACACCGTCTTGCTACTGTCCGGCAGGAACGGAAGGGGCGCCGGGTTCCACGGAATCAGCCGCGTCATCCTGCTCGGCGGCCTGCGCAGCTGCCAGTTGCCTCGCCATGGCCAGGGCAGCCTTCATGGCAACGGCCTCGGAGGCCTGGCCGGAACCGGCGGCAAGTCCGGCAGCAAGACCTGCCACAAAGGTGGTCAGAGGGGCAGCTGGACGCACCACCGAATGCGCAGCGACCCCTGCCACCTTCAGCACCGCGTGGATGTCCACCTCAATGTCGGCGATTTCAAAGGCCTCCAGCAGTTTTTGCGTCCACTGCTGCAACAGTTCATCATGATTTTCCATGTGTCATCCCTCCGCCGTGGCCGGCCCGGGCGCCAAGCCCTGCACGCGCGCGTCGTCCCAAGTGTCAATGTCCGCCGCGAGCCCTTCCGGCACCGGGCAGTCCTTGAGCAACACATTAGCAAGCAGGGAGAAAACCGAGGCGTTTTGAAGCCGGTGCGCCTCGCGGGCCTTTGCCACTGCGGAGCGCAGGGCACCTTCGGGATAGATGGCAGCCAGGGGCTGGGCCCGCCCGGCATCGACCGCAATCACCCCGGCGTCGCCCGCCAGCTCTTCCAACGCGCCAAAGAGGACTGTCAGCAGCTCGGCGGCACGCGGCATGTCACAGGCCAGCACCAGCACCCGGCCCCGACGGTCCGGCAGTACGGACAATCCGGCCGCAATGCCTGCCGCCGGTCCGGAGTGGGGCGGATCCTCCTGAACGACTGTGAGCTGTGGCCGGCTGTGCGCCTCCCCCAGCCAAAGGCCCAGCTGCGCGGCAGGACCGACGACGGCGATCCTGGGCCCGGTGTCCTGCGGAACCCCAGCCGTGGCCGCCAAAGCTTCGTGGACCTCAAGCAGTTGCGCAGCCGCGTCCACGGTCCGCGCCAGTAACGTCTGGCCGTGCAGGATGAGGCCGGCCTTGGGCGTGCCACCCAAGCGGCGTGACAGGCCCCCGGCAAGAACTACCGCCTGCATGCCCACCCCTGCGCCCCCATCATGTCCACCCCTGCCACTTTCGGGTTAAAGCCATGAACCCCGTTTAAAGTAATGAACCCCGTCCGGGGACGGGGTTCATTACCTGAAAAGGTGTTTCTTAGTGACCCATTGCAATGAAAACGGGACCGGAGCCGACGTTGGCTGAGAAGACGGCAGTCATGCCGCCACCCCATCCGCCGTGGACGGCCTGGCCGTTGCCAATGTAAACAGCGATGTGGGCCATGCCCATGCCGCCGTCTGCGTAGTAGATCAAGTCGCCGGGCTGTGCTTCGCCGGCGGAGACCGTCCGGCCCAAGCTCAAGTAGCTGGCCGGCCAACCGTGGTGGTTGATGCCAGCGGCAGCAAGAGCGTTGGAGGCCAGGCGGGTGCAGTCCTGTGCGACGCCGATCTGGGCCAAGGCGGCGCTGGCGATGGTGGCGCCAATTCCGCTTTGCACAACGGTTTTGGTGGGCGCGGGCGCCTCCACGGACACAGCTGCGGCGGGAGCAGCAGCAGGTGCGGCAGCAGCTGTGGCTGCCGGCTGCACTGCAGCGGCGGCGACGGGAGCAACCTCGTTGTTGGAAAGAGTTTGGCTCTGGGCCTCTACAACTACCGGCGCTTCAACAACAGGAGCCGGGGTGGAGGTGATTGCGGGGGTGGCGAAGGCAATCTTCACCGTTGACGCTGCCGTGATCGTGGGAGCAAGTCCCGTGTTCAGGTTGAGCGTCGTTGCACCATCCGAAGCGCGCTCCACGGTAGGAGTGGAGGCGTTTGCAGCGATGCCGGATGTCAGAACCAGGCCTGATGCAGCTGCAATAACAGCTGCCTGACGACCAACCCCGCCGACATTGGAGCTGACGGCTTTCGTGAGGGTGGAGATCGGGCTGGTCTTAACAACCTCGGCGCGGTGGCGCCCGAGGGCAATGTTTGAAGCCAAGAAGGATTCCTCTCCCAATGCCTGCGAGGTAAGCTGTCGGATTCGGATGGGAGTCACCCGGCCGCTCCACGTTCCAGGATCACCACGGCATCCGCCCTGATGGTCCCTGCACGTTTCGCGGCTTCACCCCAAGGGTCCTGCGCATGGCGCATGACCCGATTATTGGTTCCCCCGCCCCTGCCAGACGAATGATACGAACGGACCGTGAGCAGTGGCAGAGCTAGGCAATCCACTCACGGGCGCCAGCTTGATTCGAAGTTGGCGCGATTATGACGGTACAACAGATTTTTCCCAATGTCACGTTCAGGTCACGGTCGTGTGACTAAGTCGTGATCAAACTGGGGGTGTGGAGGACTTAAAGCCAGTCCATGGGGTCGACGGTCTCGTCGTCCACAATGACCTCGAAGTGCAGGTGGCAGCCCGTGGAGGCGCCTGTGGTGCCACTGAGTCCGACCAGTTCGCCGCGTGCGACCTTTTGGCCCACGGTGACGCTGTTCTTGCTCATGTGGTTGTAGGAGGTGGACAGCCCGTTGCCGTGGTCGACCACCACCCGGTTTCCGCCCCCAAAGTCATGCCAGCCGGAGAAGGTGACCACGCCACCGGCGGCGGCAAGCACTTCGTTGCCGCACTGGATGGCGAAGTCCTGGCCGGTGTGCTTTTCATCCAGCTGCCCGGTGATGGGGCTGATGCGGTAGCCAAAGGGTGAACTGGTCACCAGGTTCTCCAGGGGCGCTGACAGCGTTCCCTTGGAAGCCTGCGCGGTGACGTTGGAGGCGTTGACCTTCAGGGTCTCCTTCAGCTGCCCGTCCGGGTTCAACGCGCTGGCCACCTCGGGAGTGGCAAAGGCAATGGGCACATCCGCCCCGGCGGTCACCACGGCGTCAACAACCGCTGCGGCGCTGCTTTCCACCGGGAGGATCTCGGTGGCCTGCGTGCCTTGAAGGGACACCGCCATCACCAGGCCGGTGGCGGCCATGGCCACCCCGACGCGTTGGCCGGCGCCGCTGGAGGCGCCTGCCCGCAGCAGCTGGGACACGGACATGCCGGCCGGTGCCTGGGCACGCTCTGCGGCCAGGGCCTCGCGGCGGCTGCCATGGAAGGAACTGCCGGGGGTTGAGCTGAGCTCATGAGTTGCTGGCGACGACGCGCGACGGCGTCCCCGCTGCTTCACTTCTGACACTAAAAACCTCTCTGTATGGCACCTGCGAAGTTAGCTGTCGGATTCGGATCAGAGGGTTAGCTTTTGATCCGGCCCAGCCTCGTGGCGCAGCCCTGCCAGGGGGCCGTCGCTGTTGACGGCTCCTTGAAGGGCTTTGTTCGAGTTCGGGCTTCACCCCAAGACAGACTGTGCAGTCTGCCGAAAGTGGTTCCCCCGCCCTTGCCATGGGAATTGCCGCCCAGCACGCGAAGGCAAGGTTAAGTGTCGCGAGTTGGTAACGCTTTGGTCACAGCGTCGATTTATTACTATACGGTACGCACAGCGGCCGTAACAATTCCGTTATCTGCCGCGTCGATAAATTTTCATCAAAATGTGACGGGGACCTCGCTGTGCCGCTGCAGGCCAAAGGTGCCAAGGCGGATCAGGCAGGCCTCAAAGGGGACCTAAAGCTGTGATGCGGCCCGCATTGCCCATGTGGTGAAGGCAACGGAAAAAAACTAGCTCATGGAGACAAAAACATGCGCGGCAACTTCCGGAGGAAGCTCCAAAGCCCCTTCAATGCCCGGAACACGCACGGAAATGTACTCCCCCACCTGCTCCAGTGAAATGCGGGCGCCGGGACGCAGGCCGCCTTCGTCCAGCTGCTGCAACAACTCCGGTTCCACCTGGATGCGCTCGGACAAGCGGTGGATGATGACTTCCTGGCCGGGGGCATAGCTGGACATGGCTTCCACCAGCGTCACAAGCCCGGCCGTGAACACCGGCGCCATGGTTCCGCCAAGTTCTTCCAGGCCCGGAATGGGGTTTCCGTACGGGGACTCCTCGGGATGGCCCAGCAGATTGAACAGCCGCTGCTCCACGCGCTCGCTCATCACATGCTCCCAACGGCAGGCCTCCTCATGAACATAGGACCAGTCAAGTCCAATGACATCAGCCAGGAGCCGCTCGGCAAGCCGGTGTTTGCGCATCACGCGCGTGGCCTTGACCCGCCCGGCCGGAGTGAGTTCCAGGTGCCTGTCCCCTGAGACAATGACCAAGCCGTCACGCTCCATCCGCCCAATGGTCTGGGACACTGTGGGCCCGGAGTGGTGGAGACGCTCGGCAATGCGTGCCCGCAGGGCCACAATGTTCTCTTCTTCCAACTCCAAGATGGTGCGCAGGTACATTTCAGTCGTGTCAATCAGATCGGCCACGGCAGCATCCTCCTGTTGTTGGTCGCCTTGTCAGGGCAGGGACTATCCTCTCTACGTTATCGTGCTTGCCGCGTTACTGGAGAACCGGGCGGCTGAACCCGTTTCCGGCGGGAACCGTGAGCTGCGTGCCGTGTCCATTTCCTGACATGTGAGACAGCGCCGGTACATTTTTTCCTCTGCAGGGGATCTACGGCAGAATTGCCATCAGCCCCTGTCATTTTCCTAACTTCCACCGCTTAGATCCCGGAGCAACCAGTGAGCGAATCAACGCCCCTCACCATTCCAGCCCATCTGCGCCCGGCCGACGGCCGTTTTGGCTCTGGCCCCTCCAAGGTCCGGCCGGAGCAGCTTGCCGCGCTCAATGAAGCCCGCACCTTGATCTTGGGCACGTCCCACCGCCAGGCGCCGGTCAAAAACCTGGTCGGGGAGGTACGCAGCGGCCTCAAGCAGTTCTTCAAGGCCCCCGATGACTACGAAGTGGTCCTGGGGGTGGGCGGGTCCACGGCGTTTTGGGATGTGGCGAGCTTTGGTCTGGTTGAAAACAAGGCCCAGCACCTCTCCTTTGGCGAGTTTGGTTCAAAGTTTGCCGCCGCCACCAACAACGCCCCCTTCCTTGAGGCCTCCTCCATCATCAAGGCCAATCCCGGCACCCGCCCGGTGGCCGTGGCCGAAGCCGGGGTGGATGCCTATGCCTGGCCGCAAAACGAAACATCCACCGGCGTCGCAGCTCCGGTGCAGCGCGTGGCAGGTGCCGACGACGGCGCCCTGGTCCTCATTGATGGCACCTCCGCCGCGGGCGGTTTGGCGGTGGACGTGCGTGAAAGCGACGTCTACTACTTCGCTCCGCAAAAGAACTTTGCCTCGGACGGCGGCCTGTGGCTTGGCCTGTTCTCCCCGGCGGCGCTGGAGCGGGCGGCCCGCATTGGCGCGTCAAAGCGCTGGGTGCCTGACTTCCTGAACCTCACCACGGCCATTGACAACTCCCTGCTGAACCAGACCTACAACACGCCGGCGCTGTCCACCCTGGTGACCTTGAACAACCAGGTGCAGTGGCTCAACAGCAATGGCGGCATGGATTTTGCCTCGGCCCGCACGGCCGACTCAGCGGGGCGGCTGTACAGCTGGGCCGAAAAGTCCGCCGTCGCCAGCCCCTATGTGGCCAAAGCCGAGGACCGCTCCAACGTCATTGTCACCATTGACTTTGACGAGTCGGTCGATGCTGCCGCCGTGGCCAAGGTCCTGCGCGCCAATGGCATTGTGGACACCGAACCCTACCGAAAGCTCGGCCGCAACCAGCTGCGCATAGCCACCTTCGTGGCCATCGATCCCGAAGACATCACGGCATTGACCGCGTGCATCGACTTTGTCATTGAGAACCTCTGACAGCAGCCACTAAAAAGCCTCCGGGTGACGGCAAGAAACTTGCCGTCACCCGGAGGCTTTTTTTGCTTTTAGCTAGTATTCCCCGGCCGTCGGATCAACACTGGCGGCCTGGTCGGCGTCGGGGGCAAGGCCGTCGTCGGACGCTGTGGGGGCAGTTTGCTCCAGCACGGATGCCTCCGTGGTGGCGGCCGGCTCTGCCGGGGCAAAAGCAGCGTCGTCGTCATGTGGCTCCTGCCGGGAGGGCGCGGCCCCGTCCCCGGCGTCCTGCTGGGCGTCTTCGGGGCGCACCCGCTCGGCCCACGGCAACCAGGCCGGCGCCAGCACGGCGCCGTCACCGGGCAGCAGCCCCACTTCGTTGACGGTGGCTGCCTTGGCACGGGCCACCCGGGCCAGGGTGGCAAACCAGACCCAGCCGCGGTATCCCGGCTTGGTGGATTCAAACAGGTGGGTCACACAGCGCACGCCTTCACTACGCGCACCCAAATGCCTGCCAATTTCATCCTCGCCTGCAATGGTGAGCACGGCGGCGCGGGCCGTGGCGGCGTCGGCGGCCAGGAAGGCATCGGGTTTGCCCACCCGCCACACCGGAACGCCGGCACGTGGTGCGCTCTGCGGAGCGGGCGCTGCCACAACCGCAGCGGCGGCCGCTCCGGTGACGGTGCCCCGGGTGGCGGCGTCTGCTGCCTCGGCAATTTCGGCCAGGGCAGTGCTGTCGGCGGGCTCGGCGGGGGTGCCGGAAGCTTCACTCATGGCCGGCCCCGTTACGCGTCGAAGTTGTCGGCAACCTTGCGCAACGCTGCGGCAATCTTGCTCGCGTCACCCTCCGGGTACTTGCCGTTGGTCAGGGGTCCCACCGCGTGTTCCAGCAGGGAGACCAGGTCCTGCACAATGGGGGCCAGGTCCCGGGCCGGCATGCGCTTGGCCTTGGCAACGGAGGCGCTGCGGTCCAGGATTTTCGCGGCCATGGCCTGGGCTCCCTTGCGCCCGTCGGCCACGCCAAACTCCAGACGCATCCCCGGCTTGATGTCAGCGGCACCGGCCGGCAACGCATTGGCGCGCAGGAACACTTCGCGGCCGTCATCGGCGGCGATGATGCCAAAGCCCTTTTCGTTGTCGTACCACTTCACTTTGCCAATTGGCACTTGTCTTACCCCTTATAAAAGTCGTTGGCATGAACTGCTGTTGCGCTGCCTGTCCCGGGCTGTCTTCGCCGTGCCCGTGTGCGGGATGGGGGCGGACCGTGCCTGCGGCGGCAGCTTGTGCGGTTCTACTGCATCTAGGTTACCGCCTTGGCGGTGGAGCCGCGGCTTTGTGGCTAAAATTATGGGTATGAGCCCCCATTATTCAGCGCCACAGCCCCAAAGCGGCGGTTGGCAGATCTTCAACTACACGGCCATGGCGCTGGCTTTGACGGCGCTCGTGGCCCTGGTGGTGGTCCTGGTCAGCAAGTGGGCAGGAGCTGCCCCCTGGCCCGGCCTGAACTGGATTGCCATGATTTCCCTGCCGGCGGCCTTTCTCATGATGGGTGCCAGCGTCTTGCGTTCGGTGGCAATCCGACGACGCCTCTAAGCCCCCCACCCATGGGCACCCTGCCGGAGTTGGCAGCGGATTTGGCAGCCCGCACCGACGCCCAGCTGACGCGTCTGTTGATCCTGCGCCCGGACGCCATGACCCCGCCGGTCGCCAACTTTACCGACCTGGCCAGCCGCCTCTGCTCCACCCAAAGCATCAATGCGGCCCTGGACCAGCTGGTCCTGCCCGCGCTGCTGTCACTGCACCGGCCCTCCCCGCAGGCCGCGGCCTGGCTGCCGACCCTGCAGGAGCTCGCCCTGGTGGCCGTCAAGGAAACGGACGACGACGGCACCTGCCCCTTCCTGCCTCTCCCGGCCGTGAACCTCGCCTTGATTTTGTCCCCGGCACCGGATTCTGCGCACACGGCCCGTGCAGTTCGGACGGAATGCGGGTTGACCGACATGCCTCTTCCCTTCCCTGCCCTGCCCCCAGCTCCCGAAATGTTCTCGGTCAGCGGCGCACTGCGGGACAACGCCGCCGGAAGTGCCATTGAAACCCTGCTGCGCACCATGACAAATCTGCTCGAGTTGCTCTCCCACACGCCGGTGGCGGCTCTGCGGGATGGGGGCGTCGGCGTCCAGGCGTTGCGGAAGTTGTCCCGGACCTTGGATACGGAAGAAACCCTGACGGGCTTTTACCTGGAACTTGCCGCCATGGCCCGCCTCATTTCGCTGGACCGCAAGGCCCGGCACTGGGTGGCAACGGCGGAGAGCTGGCTGCCGCTGAACCGCCCCGCACAGTGGCTGGAACTGGTGCAAGCCTGGCTGGACAGCAATCGCGGCAGTGCGGCCCGCCCCCTGGCGCCGGAGCTTCCGGAACCCGGCCAGGATCAAGCCGGCAGGAGCAACACGGTCTCGATCCGCCGCATCCTGCATGCCGCGGTGCTGGAGTTGACGGGCCGCACACCATCACGGCCCGCAGCCTCGTCCGTGCGCAAGCTGCTGGACTGGCGGCATCCACGCCTCAGCACCCACTACTCCCCCCGAATCCCCGGGATCCTTCGGGAAATGGAACTGCTCGGCATCACGGGAGCGGGAGCGCCCAGCGGTCCCGGACTGGCCGTGGGCTCCGGAGTGGCCGTGGGCTCCGGACTGGCCGTGGGCTCCAGTGGCGGGACGGCCACCGACATAACCGCCGCGGTGGCTGCCCTGCTGCCGGAACCCATAGAGCACTTTGTGGTCCAGGGAGACTTGACGGCGATCGCGGCAGGGTTTCTTGCTCCCCCTGTTGGCGCCCGGCTCAAACGCATGGCGGTTTCGGAAGGACAGGGAACCGCCAGCATCTTCCGTTTCAGCCAAACCTCGCTGGAGAGGGCCATGGTGGCCGGCGAGAGCCGGGAATCCATTCGGTCGTTCCTCGCCCAACATTCCAGGACAGCTCTGCCACAGTCACTGGATTACTTAATCGATGCGGCAGCCATCCGCCAGGAAGCCGCCCACTTTGAGGCGCCGGCACGCCCCGCACCCCCGGCCGTCCGGGCCCTGCAGGCGCGGTCCACAACCAGTGGACTGGCCGGACGTGCCCCGGCAGCGGCCATTCCCGCCGCGACCGTTCCCGACCCCGCCAAGATTGCAGCGCAAATTGCGTGCCTGCGCAGTCAAGCTGCGGGGGGCGGGCAGGACGGCGGCGAATCCGGTCCGGCGCTGGTCATGGAACAATTACGACAGGCAATCAGGGCCGGTGCCGAAGTATGGCTGCGAGCGGTCAACAGCGTCGGGGACGTGGAACGGGTGCTGGTGGTGCCGACGTCGTTCGAGGCAGGGCTGCTGCGCTCACGCCTGCCAGGCACCGCCCGGGAACGGCGCTTTGGCATTCACCGCATCATTGCCGCCGAACCGGCCACACGGAACGAAGCGGACTTAGAGACCGGTAAGGGGCCATGGCATGAGTGAGGGACCCCTGATTGTGCAGGGCGACAAGACGATTCTGCTGGAAGTGGCGCACCCCGACTCCACCGAGGCCCGTCATGCCATCGCCGCCTTTGCCGAGCTGGAACGCGCCCCGGAGCATATGCACAGCTACCGGATCACGCCGTTGGGGCTGTGGAATGCCCGGGCGGCCGGGCTCGATGCCGAACACGTGGTGGACACGTTGCTGCGTTACTCACGTTACCCAGTGCCGCATCCGCTGTTGTTGGACATTGCCGAGATCATGGCCAGGTACGGCCGGCTGCGCTTGGAAAAGGACCCCCTGCATGGTTTGGTGCTGCGCAGCGATGACGAGTTGATCCTCACTGAGGTCAGCCATGCAAAGAAAGTCGCGGCGCTGCTCGGTGCCCGGATCGATCCGCTCACGGCAGTGGTCCACGGTTCGGCGCGGGGCGAGCTCAAGCAGCTGCTGCTGAAGACCGGGTGGCCCGCTGAAGACCTCGCGGGCTACGTGGATGGCACGGCGCACTTAATTGCGCTCACTGAGGGCCCCGGCTCGTGGACGCTGCGCGACTACCAGCGCACCGCCGTGGAGAACTTTTGGGCCGGCGGTTCCGGTGTGGTGGTCCTGCCATGCGGTGCGGGCAAAACAATCGTGGGTGCCGCCGCCATGGCCGCCTCCGGCACCACCACCTTGATCCTGGTCACCAATACGCTCTCGGCCCGGCAGTGGAAGGCCGAACTGTTGCGGCGGACCACCTTGACGGAAGCTGAGATTGGCGAATATTCAGGTGCCGTGAAGGAAATCCGCCCGGTCACCATTGCCACCTACCAAGTGCTGACGACCCGCAGGAATGGTGCCCACCCACACTGGGATTTGCTCAATGACAACGACTGGGGGTTGCTGGTCTACGACGAGGTCCATCTGCTGCCCGCCCCCGTTTTCCGGATGACGGCGGAGCTTCAGGCCCGCCGTCGTCTCGGCCTGACCGCCACCCTGGTGCGGGAGGATGGCCGGGAGGGCGAGGTGTTCGCATTAATTGGGCCCAAACGGTATGACGCGCCGTGGAAGGACATCGAGGCGCAGGGCTACATTGCCCCGGCCGACTGCGTGGAGGTTCGCGTGGACCTCTCACGTTCCGAACGGCTCGCCTATGCCACCGCGGAAGACGGCGCGAAGTACCGGCTGTGTGCCACCTCGCTGGCCAAGTCCGTGGCGGCCCAGGCGTTGGTGGCCGGTCATGCCGGTGAACAGATTCTAGTGATTGGGCAGTACATCGACCAGCTCGATGAATTGGCTGCCCGGCTCAATGCCCCGCTGCTGAAGGGCACCACGGCCGTGAAGGAACGGGAGCGGCTCTTTGCGGAATTTCGGCGCGGGCGGGTGCCGGTGCTTGTGGTGTCAAAGGTGGCGAACTTCTCCATTGACCTGCCCGAAGCGTCGGTGGCCATCCAGGTGTCCGGGGCCTTTGGGTCGCGGCAGGAGGAGGCCCAGCGCCTGGGACGGCTGATGCGGCCCAAATCCGACGGACGTACGGCCCGCTTTTACACGCTCGTGGCCCGCGACACGGTCGACGCTGATTTTGCAGCCAAGCGCCAACGTTTTCTTGCCGAACAGGGCTACGCCTACCGCATCACCGACGCCGCAACGCCCCCTTCCGGTTCCTAAAAAAGCCCTTTGCGCCCGCGACCTGCCGGGCCCTGCGGCGTAGGATGAACAACGAGATTCGCTGCCGGGTCCAGTGGTTCGCTGAACACGGTTCCACACCCTGAAGGCGTCATGAACACCGAAGAATCAGTTGCCGCACACTACGGCCGCAACGATGTGCAAGAGCAGTTGTTGGGCATCATCCGGGGCGCAGGGGGAAACCCGGAGAATTTTTTGCCCGCCGAGCTGCACGGTGCGGATCAACTGCACGTGGGCGGTGCGGCGGCCACCACACGGGTGGCTACCCGTGCCGGCATCAATGCCGGCAGCCACGTGGTGGATCTGGGTTCCGGGCTGGGAGGCGTCTGCCGGCACCTGGCCCATGACTTTGGTGCCACCGTCCACGGCGTGGATCTGACACCGCGGTTTGTCGATGCCGCCCGCTCCCTCACTGAACGGACCGGGTTGTCCGGGCAGGTGGCGTTCAGCCAGGGCAGCATCTTGTCCCTGCCCTTTGCGGACGACAGCTTCGATGCCGCATTGCTGGTGCACGTGGGGATGAACATTCAAGACAAGGACACGGTGTTTGCCGAAGCTGCACGGGTTTTGCGGCCCGGTTGTGTTTTGGCCGTGTACGACATCATGATTGTGGGCGGCGAGCCGGAGGAGTATCCGCTGCCCTGGGCGGTTACGCCCGACACCTCTTTTGTGCAGCCACCGCTGGCGTACAGTGACGCCCTGGCGCAGGCCGGGTTCACCGTGGATCATGAAGCGAAGCCGCTGGCCGAAGGCATTGACTTTTTGGAAAAGTCCCTGGCACGTGGCGGTCCCGCGGGAGTGGGCGAGGTGGCGTTGGAAAACCTGTTGTCAGCGTTCCGCGCCGGTTTCCTGGCGCCCGTGGAGATTTACTCGCATTTGCCCTAGCCGGTCCCGTTCTTCCGTCCGGGTCCGGATTGCGGGCCGTCGCCTGTTCGGAGCGGGCGCATTGGTGAACCTGCAGCCGAGCTGACAAACTTGTGCCACGTTGATTCCCGCCGCGAAAGAGAGCCCATGTCCAGTTGCTGCAGCCCAGCAGGCCGAGCTGAGCCCGGTCAGCCTGATGTACCCGCCGCCACAACGCCACATGGCGGAAGTCCCGCTTCGTCAATGACCTTCACAGCTGCCGCCCGCCGCGGAGCCAACGGCCACCGTGACGTTGCCATCCCCGCCGGGACCTTTGCCATGGGGGATCCGTTTGATGAGGGCTACCCGGCCGACGGCGAATCCCCCGTCCACCCCGTGCGCCTGTCAGCCTTTCGCATCGACGCCACGGCCGTGACGAACGCACAGTTCGCAGCCTTCGTCGAGGCCACCGGGTACCGCACCGAATCGGAGGCCTACGGCACGTCGGCCGTCTTCCACTTGGCCGTGCAGGCCGACAAGACGGACATTGTGGGCACGGCCGCCGGGACACCCTGGTGGTTGAATGTGCGCGGCGCCAACTGGGCTCATCCGGCGGGACCGAGATCGCATTGGCAGGATTCCCCCGAACATCCCGTGGTCCAGGTGTCCCATACCGACGCCCTGTCCTATTGCATCTGGGCTGGGCGGACGCTGCCCACCGAAGCGCAGTGGGAGTACGCTGCCCGCGGGGGATTGGTGCAGGCCCGCTACCCCTGGGGCAATGAACTCCATGGCGGGGTCAGCGGCGCCGGGCACCACTGCAACATCTGGCAAGGCACCTTCCCCACCGTGAACACGTGCGACGATGGCTTCCTTACCACCGCGCCCGTTGAGCGCTTCGAGCCAAATGGATACGGCTTGTACCAGACCAGTGGAAACGTCTGGGAATGGTGCGCCGACTGGTTCCTGCCCAAGTATTACAAGTCCTGCCTGGCCCGGGGCACGGTCGCGGATCCTCCCGGGCCTACCATTGGCCGGGGCCGGGTCATGCGCGGCGGCTCCTACCTGTGCCATGATTCCTATTGCAACCGCTACCGGCTTGCTGCCCGCAGTTCCAACTCCCCCGACTCGGCCAGCGGGAACTGCGGGTTCAGGACCGTCTCAGCTTAACCAAAGAGCCGTGCCAAGGCCCGGGGTGCGGGCAACCTCAAACGGCCCGTGATTGCGCGTCGGCTTCCTGGCGCACAGCGGGAGGGTTCACCAACACAGCCTTGAGGGAAGCCAGCGCCTCGGCGACCGGCGGCAGCTCAGGATGCCACGCCCGTTCCCATTCCAAGGACACCCATGGATCAGTAGTGCCATCTGCAGCCGCAAGGTCCGCGGCCAATGCGTGCATCCGGGCCAGCGGAAGCTCGCCCTGCCCCGGCAGTGTAAGCGTCACGGTATGCTCCCCCGGGTTCCGAACGCCGTCTTTGAACTGTGCGTACGCCAGGGAACCAGCTAACAGCTCCGCCGTGCGTTGAGGCCGTTCGTCGTACCGCCACGGATGCATGAGATCCCAAATCACCTTAACCGGCACATTGGGATCAACGTGCTCCAGAATTCGCACAACATCGGAGGCCCGCGGGTGCGAGTCGTGGGTTTCCAGCAGGATGGTCACGCCGAGTTCCCTGGCACGCGGAGCCGCGGCACTGAGCCTGCGAGCCCCCAGCCTGTCCGCCGCCACCAACTCCGGGGACGGCTCCGCCCCCGATTCACAGGGGTTGATCCCGGCACCCGGAAACACCCGCAGCTGCGCACCGGCTCCGGCGTTTCCCACCGACAGATCAGCGGCCAGTTCGAGGGCGGACAACAAGTCCGCGAGCACCGGATCTTCCGCGTTGGAGGCGCCCTGGGCGTGGGCGGCCGCAAACTCCGTCGGGGCGCACACGCGGACGTAGCTGGCCAGCGTTACAAGCGTGAGCCCGGCGTCGGCGAGCGCCGAGGCGACCGCGGCGCGGGCATCCTTGTCCATGCCGGAGTGGACGAACTCTTCGTCGGCCACGCGGATCTCCAGACCCGTGGCCCCGGAGTCCCGGGCGGTGGCCATGACCTGGGCAAGCGTGTCCCCGGGGCAACCCAAGGTGGAGAACGCCAGAGGCATGGTGGCCCCTTCCAGAGCAGTCGGTGATGTTCCTCAACACTAATCCGGCAAACGCTTTCCAGCAATGTTTGCCCCCTTTTGACTACTCCTTTATTCCTCTCCTGAAATGCTGGTATTCCTGGATGTTCCACCCTCTTAAGGAGCAATGATGACCGGTCCGGTACACCCCACCCCCGCCACCGGCAACCATTCCACCCAAGCTGGGGCATCGGAACTGCCCAACATTGTGTTCATCCTCAGCGACGACCAAGGAGCGTGGGCCCTGGGTTGTGCCGGCAATGCGGACATCCATACGCCCGTCCTCGACCGGCTTGCCGCCGACGGCACCCGGCTGGAAAACTTCTTTTGCGTCTCCCCCGTCTGCTCCCCGGCACGGGCCAGCCTGATGACGGGGCAGATTCCGTCCCGTCATGGCGTGCACGACTATTTGACGGGCATCGAGGTGGGCGCCGGCGCCCCCGACTACTTGGCCGGGCAGCGGATGTTTACAGACGTCTTGGCCGAGAACGGCTACCGGATGGGGTTGTCCGGCAAGTGGCACATGGGTGCCAACGACGCACCGCGCCAAGGCTTCGTCCACTGGTACGGGCTCGAAGGCGGCGGCAGTCCCTACACCGGTGCCACGATGTACCGCAACGGCGAGCGTGAGGAAACCACCACGTATCTGACGGACGCCATTACGGAGGACGCACAGGCATTCCTTGACAGGGAAGCGTCGCGGCAAGCTTCGGCACCTGCCGAGGGTGCGGGTCCAGGCGCCGAGCCGTTTTTCCTGGCCGTCAACTACACGGCCCCGCACAAGCCGTGGAAGGGCCAGCATCCCAAGGAATTCGAAGACCTCTACAGGGATTGCGCGTTTGAGAGCTGTCCGCAGGAGGAGCCGCACCCTTGGCAACCGGCAGTTGACGGGACGGCGATCGGCGGCGAGCCTGATGTACGGGCCGCCCTGGTTGGTTATTTCGCCGCGGTCAGTGCCATGGATGCCGCAATCGGCCGGATCATGGAGCAGCTGGACCATCTGGGCCTGCGCGAGAACACGCTTGTCATCTTCAGCAGCGACAACGGCTTCAACTGCGGTCACCACGGCGTGTGGGGCAAGGGCAATGGCACCTTTCCACAAAACATGTACGACTCCTCCGTCAAGGTTCCCGCCATCTTCCAGTGGCCCGGTCGCATCGCCAGGGGCAGGGTTCTCCAGGAACTGCTCTCCGCCTACGACGTCGCCGCCACCATCTTGGACCTGGCAGGCCTTGACGCCGAACCTTTCGAGACGGGGCCGGGCACTTCCTTTGCCCCGCTCCTGCAGGCCACGGACAGCACAGGCAAAGCTGTCAGCCGGGCGGAAAACGCCGTTGTCGTGTATGACGAATACGGGCCCGTCCGCATGATCCGCACCCGGGAATTCAAGTACGTCCACCGCCACCCGCACGGCCCCCACGAGCTCTATGACCTGGTGGCTGACCCAGGGGAACGGCACAACCTGATGGACGACGGCGTCGGCCACCCCGTACTTGCTGGCTTGCGTTCGCGTCTGGCCGGCTGGTTCACACGGCACGGTTTGCCGGAATTTGATGGCTCCGCGCTGCCGGTTGTTGGGGCAGGCCAACACAGGCCCCTCTATTGCCGGCCTGGGCAGCCGGATCCGCTGGGGGCGTTCACCGCACCGAACTGGGACGGCACCTAGGGGCGGTGCCAGGCGAACACGGTGCGCCATCGACTGGACTTGGGTGGCGGCAAAAAGCCAACGGTATCCTGCACAGGGCAGCGGCCACTGGGATGACCCACCACACCAAGACTTTCAGTTACACCCGGCAACGCCGTGCCGACGGTAAAAACGAAAAGCGCATGAAATGGATTGACAAGACATGGAAGAGTCCACATGCCAGTGTGTTCCCGTCATGCCCAATGGCTGCACCCTCGCTGCCCGGAGCGCCCGAAGAACGCAGGCTCCCCAGCGGTACCTCCACACTCAGCGATGAACAATCCCCTCGGGGCGCGACCACGCGGCCGCTGCAGCAGTGGGCATTGCACGTCGATTGATGTTCAGGGGAGAAAGGGCAGCTGCCCCTGCAACGCTGTCTGAAAGGCCAGGGTTGCAAAGTACTGCTTTATTCCTTGCTTTGCCGTGGTCTGTACTGTCAGGGACCCCAGTGATCCGGGTCACTCTCACCGGATCAAGACGCACAGACAAAAGGAATCCTGCAATGACGCCTGAACTTTCCCGCCGCCACATCCTCCAAGGCACGGCGGCCCTGACATTTGCGGGCCTGCTTGCAGCCGGCTTCACTCCCATGGCCCATGCCGCCGAAACAGCCACCCCGGCCGACCTTGACGCATTGCGGGAACGTTGGGTGGACCAGATCACGGGGCGCACAGTAATCAACCCCGCCGATCCTGACTTCGCAGCAGCCACCACCACGCTGGACAATGCCGTGGCAAAATCCATCACACTCCTGGCGCCGCGTCCCGGCCAGCTGGGTGTCTTCACGGACGCGCCCTTCTCTGGGGAAGCCCACATCGTGTCCACGTACAAGCGGCTCGCCCAGATGGCCACCGCCTGGGCCACCCCCGGCTCCAAATACATGGGCTCCGCAACGCTGCTGGACCAGATCCTCGGCGCCCTCGAGGACGGCAACACCTACATCTACAACGATGCCCAGGCCGAATACGGCAACTGGTGGTCATGGGAGATCGGCACCCCCAAGGCGCTGACGGACACTCTCGCCATCCTGGGCAGCCACGTCAGTGCCGAACTGCGTGCCAAGTACTGCTCTGCCGTGGACCACTTCATCCCGGATCCCACGAAACAGTTCCCTGACTCCCGCGGCAAGATCCTCTCCGAAGGCGCCAACCGGGTGGACATTTGCCAGGCCATCATCATCCGCTCCATCGTGGGCAACGACGCCCCCCGCCTCGCCGCAGCCATTGCTGCGCTGAGCCCGGTATGGCAGTACGTCACCTCCGGCAACGGCTTTTATGCCGACGGCTCCTTTGTCCAGCACAGCACCATCCCCTACACCGGCACCTACGGCGTGGTGCTGCTAGGCGGGCTGGCCAAACTGTTCTCACTCCTCGGCGGCTCCGATCACGCCGTGTCCGACCCCAGCCAGAGCATTCTGTTTGACACCGTGGAAAATTCCTTTGCCCCGTTCTTGCACGACGGGCTCATGATGGACTCCGTCCGGGGCCGGGCCATCTCCCGAACCCAGGAACGGGGCTTTGACGACGGGACCATCACCATCGAGGCCATTTTGTGGCTGGCCAAGGCAGCCGATGCTGCCACTGCCGCCCGCTGGCGGGCCCTGTGCAAGGGCTGGATTGCCCGCAACAAGTACAGCAACCCCTTGGCCGGAGCCTCCATCCCGCGCACCGCCCTGCTAAAGGAACTTGCGGCCTCCCCGACCGGCGCCGCGGCCGAAAAGCCCGGGCACAGCTTCTTCCCCGGCATGGACCGCTCCGTCTACCGGGGTAGAAACTGGGCTTTCGCGCTGGGACTGTCCAGCCGCCGGACCACTTGGTATGAATGCGGCAATGGCGAGAACAACCTCGGCGCCCAGACCGGCTCCGGCATGAGCTACCTCTACGCCGGCACCCAGGGACACTTCGACGACGACTTCTGGCCCACCGCCAACCTCAGCCGACTGCCGGGCATCACCGTGGACACCACACCCCTGCCGCCGCAGGTGGAAGGCCAATGGGGCGGCAAAACACCTGCGAACGAATGGACCGGGGGCGTCACCCTGGAAGGATCCGGCACCGTGGGCATGCACTTGATCGGCCCCGGCGGAACAGGCCTGCAGGCCCGCAAGGCGTGGTTCTACACCACGGACATGGTGGTGGCGCTGGGTGCCGACATCCACACAGCAAGTGGCGCCGCCGTCGAAACTGTCATGGAACACCGCAATCTGGGTGCCGACGGCGGGCAGGCCATCACCGTGGATGGCCGTCTTCACACGGCGGCGGCGGGCACGCCGGCGAGGTACGGGGCACCGAAATGGGCGCATGTCGAAGGCACCGGAGGGTACCTTCTGCTGGGTGCGGACGAACTGACGGTGTTGCGTGAGCAGCGCAGCGGCGCCTGGCAGGACATCAACACCGGCGGCACACCCGCCGTCGTCAGCCGGCAGTACGCCACCCTGCTCTTTGAACACGGCACAGCCCCGGCCGGCGCGTCCTACGCTTATGCACTGTTGCCCGGCGCTTCAGCCAAGGACACGGCAAAAGCCGTCCACAAGCTTGCTCCGCGGGTATTGCGTAATGACGCCGCGGGCCAGGGTGTGGAACTGGGAAAGAGGGCTGTGGCAGCCGTATTCTGGCAAGCCTGCACGGTGGGGCCGCTCTCCGCTGACAAGGCCGCCTGCGTGCAGTGGGAAGGCAATCCCGGCCAGGGCAGTTTGGCCGTTTCCGATCCCACCCAGGCAGCGGCCACCGTCACAGTGACGCTCGAAGGTGTCAAGTACCGGCGCCTCACCTCCGACACGGAGGCCACCATAAGCCTTGACCACCTCGGAAACACTGTGGTCATCGTTTCCGTTGCAGGGCTGATGGGCCGCCCCGCCCTGTTCACGCTGCGCAGCTAATCTTTAGGTGGTTCCCAACGGAAGACGCCCTGGTTGATCGAATCTGCCGGCCAGGGTGTTTTCCGCTGCCACGGCAGCACCAAGTGCCGCTCCCCCACACTCAGTTGCACTCCGTCCGGCGCCCACCTCCAGTGCAGGCCTGCAGCAAAGGTCTGCAGCTGGGCCAGGGTCAGGTCCAGGCCCACCAGATACAGCGCCCGGAGTTCATTGGAGCGAACCGGCAGCCAGTCAAGAACCGGCACCGCCGAGTGTGCACCTAAAATAGTCGCTCCGCCGTGGACCACTCGAGCGCCTGGCTCTGCGCTGCTGTCCAGCAGAAGCAAGCTGGAGGACGTGCCGTCTTCAGTCCCTGCCTGAGCGCCCTGCGCTTCCGTCTGCCCGCGCAGAATCCCGTGGGCGCTGCACGAGTAGCCGGAGACGGCCGGGGTCAACCCCACAACTCCCGTGAGATAAACAGCCCGCACTTCCACGCCGTCGAGCGCGGCAAAGGTGTACTGCACGTGCACGTCCCGGCCGTGGGCATCCAAGGCAAAGGAGCTGGAGCCACCGCCGGGACGCACACTGCCACCGCGCAGGCCCCGGTGCCTGCTCACGCCCCCGGGGCTCGAAACGTAGACGTCATTGTCACGGACACAGCTATCGGTTTCCAGCCACGGGACCGTGGCGGTGGAAAAGGCCATGCGCCGGTAGAGCGGGTCATCCTTTTGCGGGTGCCCGTCACTTCCGGCATTCAGTACCCTGACTGTTCCCGTGGCCTGGGTACCCACTGCCAACCAGCCGGGCCCCGCCAGCGGCAAGCTGAAGTTTCCCTCTTCCACCGGCAGTTGCCGCTCCGGCTCGGTCCAGGCTGGATGGTCGGCGGGGAGCAGCAGCCCCAGGAAACCTTTGGCGGCCCACTGCGGTGAACCCGGGGCGTTGTAGGGCTGCAGAATGCTGCTGTCCGCACCATGCCAGCCGAGGCTGAGGACACCTTCCGGGGCTGCACCGCCGTCGAGAAAGTATTTCAGCGTCCCGGAGGCAAGCCGACGGATTTGACCGGCAGGAACCACTGTGATGCCTTCGCGCAACGCCATCCAAAACGGTGCGGTGACACCCCAGCGGTAAATCAGCGACCTGCCGTGAATCAATGGCGCGCCATTGGCCCCAAACAGGTGGCTGTAGCCACGTACAAAGTGTGCCAGCCGGTCCCGATACACCTGGCGCCGGCCCGTGGCCTCGGCCTCGGCCTCGGCGAGCAAATCAAGAATAAAAAACGGGTAAAGGTGGAAGGTCCACGCGTTGTAATGGTCAAAACGGCGCCCTTCTCCATCTGAATACCAGCCGTCACCCACATACCAGTCTTCGATTCTTGCCAAGGCCCCCTCGATGCCGGCAGCGTCATGGGCGTAGCCGGCAGAAGCCAGAAAAGCTTGAATGGTGGCCGCGAACATGACGTGGTTGTTATCTGCGCCGAAGGACTGCGCCGAGGGCGCCAGCCAAGCCGCCGTATTGTCCCGAACCCGCTGCGGCACCACCTCCCATATCCACGGACGGCTAAAGTGCAGGCCCAACACCACGGCCGTGGCCTCCACGGTCGCTTGTCCATGATCGGTCAGTGCGGGCCACCGTTCAGCGGAGTGCGGATCCGTCCCGGCGTCGAGCGCCCGGGCATACCATTGGGCAGTTTCAGACAGTCTTCCGGAAAGCTCCCCCTCAGCCCCCGCCAGCCGCAATGCTGCAAGCAGGAAGGTTCTGGCAAAGCCTTCCAGCAGGTCCACACTGTCTTGTTCCCCCTCGCGAGGGAACCGTACGTGGGCCCCGCGGAAAGATGAATACCGCCAGGCCGCAGCGATTTGCTCATCAGCCACAGCCTCCCACTGCGCCCTGTCCCAGCCAGTGCAGAGGTCCGCGCCCTTTTTAAGTTCCGGGCTGATCATTGCGTGGGCTGCAGGGTTGCCGCCACGTTCACTGCCGTTCCACTGTCCGCGGAGTGGTAGGCGGCGAGCACCAGTTCCACTACATGCTTGGCATGTTGTCCACTCACACTGGGTTCGGCCCCGCCCACTGCGGCGATGAAATCAGCAAGTTGGGCCGTGAAAGCGTTTTGAATGTCTGCCGGAGTGCTGGTGTGCAAGGTGGACCGGACGCCGTCAATCTCCATGAACGAACCCCGGCGCGGATCAACGGTGACGGTGCCAAATTCACATACCACCAGCATTTCATCAATGTTTTGGGGCGTGTCAGAGACAATGGTGATCCGCAGCTGCACCCCGTTGGCCAAGAGCAGTTCCATGGTTCCATCAGTTTCCACCGGTGAACCAAAGCGGTTCAACGTGGTGGCTGATATCCGTGTCGCGGGGGCACCGCCCACCCAAAGGCTGCGGTCCAGGCAGTGGGCGCCAATGTTGATGAACGCCCCGCCGCCGGAGATCGACTTGTCAAAAAACCAGGCTGGCCGGGTACCCGGACGGTAGTCGGTGCTGCGGTAGTCGTGGATCATCAGCACTTGACCCAACGCCCCGGTGGCCAAAGTGTGTTGCAGTGCAATTTTCTCCGCCATGAAGTGCTGGATGAGGCCCACCACCATAACAACGTCGGCACCGGCGCAGGCCTGTTCCATCAGGTGACAGTCAGCCATCGTGGTCGCCATGGGCTTCTCCACCAGGACGTGAACGCCGTGCGCGGCCGCGGCCAGCACCATCTCCTTATGCAGACTGTGCGGAGTGTTAATGACAACGGCGTCCACCACCCCCGCAGCCAGCATGGCCAAGTAGTCGGTAAAGACATCAGCACCCCACGGTTCCGCCACGGCTGCGGCCGCCTCCGGCAACAGGTCACACACGGCGGTTAGCTCAACGCCGTCAAGGGCGGCTGCACCTTTTGCATGGAGTCCTGCCACTGCGCCCGCGCCAACAATTCCCAATCGCATTTTCACTCATTCCTTGTCGTGCTGCACGGATGGCGTCTTGGCCCCGCACGATTCTCTAATGACCAGCCGCGGACGCAGCCGCACCTGGTGGATGGGGCAATCGTCACCCTCCACCAAGCGGCGCAACAGAATTTCCGCCGCCATTTTTCCTATCCGGTGTTTGGCGGGGGCTACGGCGGTCAAGGGGACCTCGGCAAGGTCCGCCAATTCGTCGTCGTAGGAAACCAATGCCAGGTCCTCCGGGATCGACACGCCGGCTCGGCGTGCCGCAGCTTCCAGCAACGTTGCTTCCCGGTCTCCGAAGACCAGGGCGGCTGTGATGTGGGCATTCCTCAGGCTGGCCAGCAGCCGCTCGGTGGCACCCGCTTCCCAATCACGCTTTTGCACCGGGAAGATTAAAGGCGCAAAACCAAAATCCTTTGCGGAACGTTCATAGCCGGCCACAATGGCGGGTTCTGTGGGTGTCTGGGTCCGGGTCAGCAGCGCCACTCTGCGGTGCCCCAGGCCGATGAGGTGCTGGACGGCGTCGTACGCCCCTCCTTGGTGGTCCGAGCACACATGTTCGGTGCGGTCCCCCGGACCTAGATCCATCAAACTGCGTTCCAACAGGACCACGGGCACGTTCAAGGCGGCCAGCTCCCGCACCCGCTGCTGCGGATCATTGATTCCACTTAGAGTGGGCACTAAAATCAGCCCATCCACACCGGAATCAATGAGGAAGTCGATGCCGGCATCCTCGCGTTCCGGCTCATAGTTGTACGTCGAGAGCTGCAGACCCACGCCCTGAGCCGAGAGTGTCTCCTCGATGCCTTGAAGCACGCGCGGGTAGTACAGCTGGGTGTCCGGAAGCAGCACACCCACGGCGAGTTTGGACCGGCGCCGCACGGGCACTTGTCCGGCAACAAAGCTGCCCGCCCCCTGCCGCCGCACCACAATTCTGGCTTGCACCAAATCATCGAAGGCGCGGCGCACAGTTGTCAGCGACAACCCGGTCTCGGCCGCCAACTTCGCCTCAGTGGGCAGTTTCGCACCCGCAGCCCAGGTGCCGGCCAAAATGCCGCGGCGAAGCTCATCAGCCAGCGCTTGGAATTTCAGTTCCCTGGAACCGGCATCGCGCACTGTTCCGGATTTCACTTGTCTAGTCACGGCGCCCTTTCTGCTAGCCCGCCTGTGACGAGCCTGACAGACGAATAAGAGATGAATAAAGGTGTATTTCCAATGTATGCGCAAAATCCTGTTGCAGATTCGTTGAGGAGAAGTCTAATTTCCGGCGGTAGCGAGACAGCACTGGGATGGGTTTTTTAAAACGGCTTTCAAATACACCTTGATTCCTACCTTTTTCGACTGTTTGAGTCTTCTCACCAAGTCGTGATCCACGGCACAACAACTTCACGAGGTGTCTTGCATGAGTACCAAATTCCGCATCGTACGGACGCTGGCCGTTTTGGCTGGCTCATCATTGGCCCTGGCCGCCTGCGGCGGCGGCACAGACAACGCACAGAGCGGCACAGAGGGCGGTTCATTGTCGTACTGGTCCATGTGGAAAGAGGGTGAACCGCAGCAAAAGGTCATCGCCGAAGCCATCAAGGACTTCGAAGCGGAAACCGGGGCCACCGTAAAGGTGCAGTGGCAGGGCCGTTCCAACGTCCAAAAGCTCGTTCCCGCACTGAACACCAACAACGTTCCGGATATTGTCGACGGTCCCTACGCCAAGCTCGCTCCGGTGGTGGGCGACACCGGCCAGGCACTGCCTCTGAACGACGCCTACTCGGCGGAGGTTGACGGCAAGAAGGTCTCGGAGCTGATTCCGGCCAAATACATTGAAGTCAGCAACATCAAGGATGCCGATGGCAAACCTTGGATGCTGCCTTACAGCCTGAGTTCCGACGGTTTCTGGTACGACGCCGCCAAGAACCCCGACCTTGAAAGCACCCCTCCCGGCTCGTGGGATGACTTCATCGCCGTTCTGGACAAGTACAAGTCAGAGGGCAAGGTTCCGCTGGCTGCCGATGGTGACATTTCCGGCTACAGCTCCATGTGGTTCACCACTGCCCTGGTGCGCTCTAAAGGCACCGGCGCCTTCGCCAAGGTCGCTGAAGACAAGACCGGCGCTGCCTGGGACGCTCCCGAAGTGCTGGCAGCAGCCAAGAAAGTGGAGCAGATCGCCCAGGGAAACTACTTGATCCAGGGCTACAACGCCAGCAAATGGCCGGCACAACAGCAGGCGTGGGCCACCGGCAGCGCCGAGTTGCTCCTGAATGGTTCCTGGATTCCCACGGAGACCAGCACTTATGCAGATCCTGCCTTCAAGTTTGCGTCCTTCCCTTTCCCGCCCATGGCTGGCCAGCCGGACTCCGTGCGAGCCGACTTCGTGGGCTGGGCCGTCCCCAAGAAGGCGAAGAACCCGAAACTGGCCCAGGAATTGGCCACGTTCATGCTCGGCAAGAAATACCAGGACGCCTACGGAACCGACGCCAAGGTCCTGCCGGTTCGCCAGGATGCCGCGACAGCCCCTGAAATGGCCTCCGTGAAGAAGGCCCTGGACAACGCCGAGGAAGTGTACCTGCAAAATGACGGCGTCACCTCTCCGGGCTATGTGGAGAAGATCCTCTGGCCCATCAACGACGAACTCTTCCTGGGCAAAATCAAGGCAGAGGAATTTGTTGCCAAGATGAAGGCAGCACAGATTGGTTACTGGAAGGACAACGGCTGATGTCCACCACCACTGGACGCCGCACCGCCGCCAACACGGTTTCACCTGCCCCGGCTTCGGCGAAAAAGTCGAAGCCGGGGCAGGGCGGCAGCAGCATTGACCGGCAGCGCCGCAAGCTCCTGATCCCGTTCGTCGGCCCGGCCTTTATCTTCTACACGGTCCTGTTCATTGTCCCGGCCATCGGCGCCGGCTGGATCAGCCTGCACGTCTGGGCAGGTTCCGGTCCGATGACGTTTGTGGGCCTGGAAAACTACGTCCAGGTTTTCAAGGACGATCTGTTCATGAAGTCCTTCGGCAACACCTTGCTGTTGCTGTTTGTGGTCGGTGCCGTGATCTTCATCCTGGCGTTTGCCATGACCCTGGTGCTGCGCGATATGGCCGGGAAGAAGGTGGTTCGCAACGTCATTTTCTTCCCGCACCTGATCAACGCCCTGGTCTTTGGCGTGCTGGCCGGCTTCATCTTCAACCCCGGCGGCATGGTCAACACCCTGCTCAAGCCGTTGGGCGTCACTGAACCGCCAGCCTGGTTGGCCCAGGAAAACATCTTCCCGCTCATCATGGCGACCCTCGTGGCCACCACCACCGGTTACTTCACCACCATCCTGATGGCCGGCGTGGACCGCATTCCCCCGTACTTTTATGAGGACTGCGCCCTGGCTGGAGCCACCGCCTTCCAACGGCTGCGCTATGTGATCCTGCCCCTTACCTGGGATGTCTTTGGCACCTGCGCGGTGCTCTGGACCATCTCCTCCGTCAAGATCTTTGAAATCATCTGGGTCTTTGGCGGCAGCAGCGGAGCAGGCATTCCGCCCACACAAAGCTGGACCACCGCCGTGTACACCTACGTGACAGCCTTTTCCGGCCAGTCAACGCCCGCCTACGGCGCCGCCACAGCCTCGGCCATCATTTCTCTGGCCCTGGTCTCGGTGCTGGTTGTGCTGCTGCGTCGTGCGATGCGCCGCGACGCCATTGAATTTTAAGGAACCCTTCATGAGCACCCAGACAGATCCCCAACCCCCGGCACCGGCCAAATCCGCCGCCCGCCGTCCCAAAAACTTCCACGGCGTCAGTCCGGCCCTGCGTGCCGAACACAATGCGGTCCGCTCCGTGGGGGTTGTGCTCCTTTGGGCTGTTGTGGCCATCAGCATCGGCATCCTGTTGTGGATGCTGCTGCAGTCCTTCCGTGACACCCGGAGCATCCTCGGCGACCCCTGGGGGTTGCCGGACACCTTCGACTTTTCCAATTTTGTCCGGGCGTGGACCGTAAGCGACTTTGCCACGGCCACCTACAACTCAGTGGTGACGACGGCGGTTTCATCCTTCGTCTGCGTCGCCATTGCCGCCCCTGCCGCGTACTACCTTGCCCGCGTGGAAAGCCGTCTGACGGGCGGGCTGAGCCTGTACTTCATCCTGGGCCTGGGCATACCCGCACAGGTCATTCTCATTCCGTTGTTCGTCATGCTGAACAAAGTGAATCTGACGGACAGCCTCCTTGGCCTAAACCTGATCTACATCGCCATGTCCATGCCCTTCACCGTGTTCTTGCTGACGGCATTCTTCCGCAGCCTGCCCGTTGAAATGGAGGAGGCGGCAGCGCTCGACGGCGCGACGGCCTTGCGCACATTTGTCCAGGTCACACTCCCGCTGGCCAAGGGCGGCATCCTGACGGCGTTTGTATTGCAGGTGGTGGCGCACTGGAACGAAACGCTGCTGGCGCTCACGCTGATCCAATCCACCGAAAAGTACACTTTGCCTGTTGCCTTGATTTCCTTCGTGCAGCAGCAGACATACTCAGGCGCCGACTGGGGCGGCCTCTTCGCGGGCCTGTGCATCGTCGTCCTGCCCATGTTGATCATCTACGTCTGGCTGGGCCGTCGCCTGACCGAGGGGCTGACTTTGGGCATGGGCAAGTAATGCCGGCTTCCAACCTGTTGTTCGTTATTGCCGACCAGTTCCGGGCCATGTGTCTGGAACCAGGTGGCGACCCCGTTTCCACCCCGTTTTTGGATGGCCTCGCAGCCGATGGCGTCTCGCTGGCCCACGCCGTCAGCAACTACCCCGTGTGCAGCCCGCACCGGGCAATGATGATGAGCGGGCAATACCCGGTCTCCAACGGCGTCACCCACAATGTGAACTCCGAAACCGCCCAATGGGGCGTTGGCCTGCGGCCTGGTTCTCCTTCTTGGGCTGCCGTGCTCAGAGACGCTGGATACGCCACCGGATACATTGGCAAGTGGCATTTGGAGGCACCCGTCCCCGAGGATGCCATACACGGCACAGGCGTGTTGGCGGACGGCCGGTATTGGGATGCCTACTCCCCCCGGGACCGCCGCCACGGATTCGACTTTTGGTATTCCTATGGCTGCTGTGACGAGCACCTGAGCCCGCATTATTGGACGTCCGACGCCGAACGGCATCAGCGTCTCAACGTCACCGGGTGGTCGGCGGCCCATGAGACGGACGTTGCCGTGAAGTTTTTGCACGGTGCCGCCGGTCCCGCCCATGGTGGCACGCCCTTCGCCCTGGCGCTCTCTTGGAACCCCCCGCACCAGCCCTTTGACCAGCTGCCGCCGGACCATGAACGCGGCTACGGCGGCCTGGCCCCCGAGTCCTTGTTGAACCGGCCCAACGTGAACTTGAAATCCGATGCCGGTCGGGAGGCGGCAGCCATCGCTCCCCTATATTATGCAGCGGTCAGCGCCATTGACGCCCAGCTGGGACGGCTTCTAAAGACGCTGGATTCCCTGGACCTGGCCCGGAATACGCTGGTGATTTTCACCTCCGACCACGGCCAGCAAATGGGCAGCCACGAACTTCTTTACAAAAATGTGCCCTATGAGGAATCCATGCGGATCCCCTTTGTCATGCGGTGGCCCGAACGTCTTGACGCTTCCGCGGCTGCCACGGTGGGACTGTCCAGCGTCGACATCGCCCCGACGCTCCTGGGGCTGCTGGGTTTTAGCAGCAAGGTGCCCGCCACCATGCAGGGCCGGGACGTTTCCGGGGCATTGCTTGCGGCGGAACCCGGATCCGCAAAAACGCATGATGGTGATCTTCCGCAGGGGCAACCCGGGGCATCTGGTTCAGGGGCGCCGTCGGCCTTGTACTTCTACTACCCGCGCGATGTCCGTGACATTGATGTGCGTGGCCTGCGGACGGCCACAGGGAAATTCATTGCCCGGTTCCATCCGGATGAGGGCCTGTCCACGTCCCTGTTCAATCTGGTGGAGGATCCTTTTGAACTTCACAATATCGCGGACCCCGACCAGCTGAGCAGGTGGTCGGGTGAGTTGTTGGCGGCCCTCAAAACCGCTGGCCAGTCCTGGATCGGGGAAAACACCCTCGCGAAGTTGGTGCACCCTGCATGAACATCGTGTTGATCATGGCTGACCAGTTCGCCGCGCATGCCTTGGCGCGTCTGAGGGACACTGATGCGCATTTTCGGACACCGAATCTGGACCGGCTGGCGGCAGTTTCCACCGTCTTTACGGAGGCCTACACTTCATTCCCGTTGTGTGTTCCGGCGCGAAGTTCCATGATGACAGGCATGCACCCGCACCAGCTTGGCATCATGTCCAACGAAAAGGACCTGCCGGACAGGTCCCACGATCCCGGACACGGGACGGCGTCCCTGGGGCACTGGTTCACTGCAGCCGGATATGACTGTGCCTACGCTGGAAAGTGGCATGCCCGCCAGGCCAGCGCCACCGCCGCGGACGGCTTCGCGCCCATTCATCCCTTCGGCGACGAGGGACTGGTGGAAGCCTGCACGGACTGGCTGAGCCGGCGGGACAGCGGACAACCCTTTCTGCTCGTGGCCTCCTTCGACGATCCGCACACCATTTGTGAATATGCCCGCTCCCAGCCCATGCCGTATGGGAATGTTACTCCTGTGGATTTACTGGACGCGCCGCCATTGCCGGCAAACTTCCCCGCCGCACCCTTTGAACCCGAAGCAATGCGGTTTGAGCAGGCGGCTGCAGCACGGATGTATGGCACGGGCACGTTCGGCCCCGAGGACTGGCGCCACTATCGGGCAGCGTACGCGGAGCTGGTAACGCGCGTTGACCGGCGCATTGGGCAGCTGCTGGATTGCATCGAGCCCGCCAGCACCGCCGTCGTTTTCATCAGCGACCATGGAGACGGCGATGCGTCCCACGGTTGGAATCAAAAGACCGCCCTGCACCAGGAATGCATCAAGGTGCCGTTCATGGTGCACGTGCCGGGCCAGTCCGCGGGCGTGGTGGACATACCCGTTCCGGCCGTCTTGGGGATCCTGCCCACGCTTTGCGAGGTGGCGGGAATCGACGCGCCAGACGGCCTGGCCGCGGGTTCCCTGCTGGCGCCCCAGGCGGATCGGGTGGTGGTCCAGACGGCCTTCCCGGGCGCTGCGGACCTTCCCGGGGCTGGCACCTCCGGCCGCGCGGTAATTTTGGAGCAGTGGAAATACACCGTCTACGACTGGGGAAAGCATCGCGAGCAATTGCATGACCTCAGCGCCGACCCCGGCGAGCAACGGAACCTGGCCGTGGAACGCCAATATTTTCACGTGCTTGAACAAATGCGTGAGCATCTGCTGCAGTGGTCACGGGCCACCGGAGATGTTGGATTTTTAAAGCGGCTGGTGTTGCCCAGCTCCGCAGCGGCAGGCATGCAGCAGGAGATTTTCAAAATACCCTTCTAGTCACTGGGAACTGTCTGGGCGTAAGCTGACAGTACACATCCATGGAATAACCAGCCTATTCCCAGCCAATAGTCGGAGACTGAAATGGTGAAAAACACTGGACCTGAAGCAAAACTGCTAGTCGTCGATGATGAGCCCAACATCCGGGAGCTGCTGTCCACGTCCCTGCGCTTTGCTGGATTTGAAGTCATTGCCGCCGCCAATGGACGCGAGGCCCTGGCCGCAGCCGAAGAGCACAACCCGGATTTGGCAGTTTTGGATGTCATGCTCCCGGATATGGACGGCTTCACCGTCACCCGCCGCCTGCGTGCCGCCGGCAGGCATTTTCCGGTGCTGTTCCTCACCGCCCGCGACGACACCGAGGACAAGGTCACGGGTCTGACGGTGGGCGGGGATGACTACGTCACCAAACCGTTCAGCCTCGATGAGGTGGTGGCCCGCATCCGTGCCGTGCTGCGCCGCACCCAACCCATGGAAGACGACGACGCCGTGCTGCGCGTTGCCGATCTGGAGCTTGACGACGACGCCCACGAAGTGCGCCGGGCCGGAAAAACCGTGGAGCTCTCCCCCACCGAGTTCAAGCTGCTGCGCTACCTGATGCTCAACCCCAACCGGGTGTTGTCCAAGGCGCAGATCCTTGACCATGTCTGGGAGTATGACTTCAACGGCGATGCCTCCATTGTGGAGTCCTACATTTCCTATCTGCGCCGCAAGGTGGACATTGATGCCTCCCTGCCTGCCTTGATTCAGACCAAGCGTGGCGTGGGGTATGTTTTGCGGACTCCCGACAAGCGCTAGCACACGTTGGAATCTTGAACACCCCTGCATCCTGCTTGGCCACGTCCCTTGATTAGCCTGTGGAAAAGCGCGTCACTGCGCTCGCAGCTGGTGGCCATCATCAGTGCGCTGTTGAGCGTTTCCCTCCTTGCCCTGGGGGCCACGACCTTCCTTTTGCTGCATTCCTTCCTGGAGGAGCAAATGGACACCCAGCTGAACACTTTTCAAAAGTCGATTGTGCAGGTGGGCACAGTCAACCCGGAAAACACCCAGACCCCCTTTAGCTTTGACTACTATGTGGGCTTTCACTTTGACAACGGTGCCCTGGCTGATCAAAACCGCTCGGGTAGGGACAAGCCCGTTTATCCCGGATACACCGCAGAAGAGGCCCAGGCCCTGAGCGGCAAAATCTTTACAGTACCCAGCAGTGACAATGGCGCGCCCTGGCGGATTACAGTGGTTTCCCCGCAAAGGTTCAACTACGGTCCGGCGGATCTGGCCCAAAACAGGCCGGAGTACCAAGGCTACGTGGTGGTGGCACTGCCGTATGAAAACCTGAACATGACCATGGACCGCCTAGCGGTGGTCATTGCCGGCGTGGCAATTTTGGCAGTGACCTTGGGGACCATGATTGCCTATTGGACTGTGACACGCTCCTTCGGGCCCCTGAGCCGCGTGGAGAAAACCGCCGCCGCCATTGCCGCAGGTGATTTGTCCCGGCGCGTGGAGATTGAAAACCCCGCCACGGAAGTGGGCAGGCTCTCGGGTTCGCTGAACACCATGCTGGCCCATATTGAGCATGCCTTTGCGGCCCGTACGGCGTCGGAAAAGAAAATGCGCCGTTTCGTCGCCGACGCCTCCCATGAGCTGCGCACTCCGCTGGTCACCATCCGCGGCTTCTCCGAGCTGTACCGCCACGGTGCTTTGCAGACATCCGAGGACGTGGGGACGGCCATGGGCAGGATTGAGAGCGAGGCCAAACGGATGGGTGAACTCGTGGAGGACCTGCTGATGCTGGCCCGCATTGACGAGCAGCGCCCCTTGCAACTCAAGCCCGTGGACCTGCTCATCATTGGCCATGACGCCGTCTTGGATGCCCGTGCCTCCGCCCAAGACCGCAGCTTTGCCGTTGTTGGGCTTGACGGCGGGCCCGGCATGCAGGCGCCCAGTGTTGGGGACGAAGCCAAATTACGTCAAGTGGTGGCGAACTTGATGGGCAATGCCCTGCGGTACACCCCTGAAGGTTCGCCCATTGAAATCATGGTGGGAACCCGCACCGAGGGCGCCGCAACGTTCTCGGTGATTAAGATCCGTGACCACGGCCCGGGCATTTCGGACGAGGAGGCCCCCCGGGTGTTTGAGCGGTTTTACCGTGCTGATTCCTCCAGGGACCGCAATACCGGCGGCAGCGGTCTGGGCCTTGCCATTGTGTCCGCCATTGTTGCCTCCCACCACGGCACTGTGCGTTTGGAGCACACCCCCGGCGGCGGCGCCACCATGTCCATTGAGCTGCCGCACCATCCCCTGGGCCAGGGCGGGGACGGCCCGGGGGAAGGCGAGGGCGGGGACGGTGAGGGCGGGGACGGCCACCGGGAAGCCGACGGCGAAGACCCCGGCGCGTCCTCCACAGCCCACGCGCGGCTTTAGGCCTTCCACGGTGGCCAAGGGCAGGGCCAGGATGCTTCCAGTTTTGCCCTAGTCTGGTGTTCGTCAGGGATGCACAGGCAGCATTTGTTGGAAAGCAGGAGCCCACCATGGCACAATTCAACGTCAACAGCGACGATCTGGCGCTTAAGAGCACGGCGGTCCGGGGGTCCGTGGACAGGATCCGGCTGGAGGTGGATGCCATGAGGCGCAACCTGCTGGAACTGCAGTCCACTTGGACCGGCGCGGCAGCGAGCAGCTTTCAGGCCCTGCTGCAGGAATGGCATGCCACGGAAATGAAGGTGGAGGCGTCGCTGGAAAGCATCAATGGGGCGCTGTCGCTGGCAGCCGTCCAGTACGCACAGGCCGAAGAAGCCAACACCCGCATGTTCACCGCCAGGTGAACGCCGCGGGCATTGGCTGCTTCGGCTGTGGTGGCCCCGCCTTCGCCTAACCGGCGATGCTGGTGCTGTCCTGCACCTCACCCACCAGCACTTCAATGATGTCTTCCAAAAAGAGCATGCCGGTGGTATTGCCCCCTTGGTCAAACACCCGGGCCACATGGGCGCCCGTGCGGCGCATGGCGGCCAAGGCGTCCTCCAGTTCGCTGTCCCGGAAGGCCGAGGCGAGGATCCGCACCCGTTTGGCCGGGACCGGCTGGCTGAATTTCTCCGGGGACGTCAAGTCCATGACGTCCTTGAGGTGCAGATAACCGGCAGGCTCGTTGTGGGCGTTGGTGATGATGTACCGGGAGTAGCCGTGCTCAGCCACCGCCCGTTGCAGATCCGCAGGGGTGGAACCTTGGGGAAGCAGCACCATGTCATCGATGGGCACCTCCACATCGGCGACACTCTTGGAGGTGAACTCAAAGGCCTTCACCAAGGTGCCGCTGGCATCATCGAGGACTCCGTCACGGGTGGACTGCTCCACAATGGTCGCCACCTCATCCAAGGTGTAGGCACTGGTGGCCTCATTTTTGGGCTCCACCTTGAACAGGCGCAGAATCGAGTTGGCAATGCCGTTGAGCGTCCAAATGACCGGTTTGAAGACGCGTGCCACCATCACCAGCGGCGGGGCCAGAATCAATGCCGCCCGCGTGGGGACGGAGAAGGAGATGTTTTTGGGTACCATCTCACCAATGACCACGTGTAAAAAGGTCACCAACAGCAGGGCGACCACGAAGGCCACGATGCCGATGACGTCGGCGGACAAGGGCGTCAGTCCCAAGGGAATTTCCAGCAAATGGTGGATTGCCGGTTCCGAGACATTCAAAATGACCAGCGAGCACACTGTAATGCCCAGCTGGCTGGTGGCGAGCATCAGCGTTGCGTGTTCCATGGCCCACAGCGTGGTTTTGGCCGCCTTGCTGCCCGCTTCGGCCCTGGGTTCAATTTGTGATCTGCGCGCGGAAATCACGGCAAATTCAGCACCGACAAAGAATGCGTTGACCAGGAGCAGGACAACCAGCCAAATGATTCCGGGGAGGTATTCGCTCACTTGTTCAACTCCTGGGTCAAGCCGTCAACAATCGCATCATGGGTGCTTTGGGGAGCGGCGGATGTCTCTTCCGGGGTGAACTTCAGCCGCTCCACGTGCGTGCCCAGCACGCGCTCAACACGCAGTGAACCCTCAGCCAACGCCACCTCGTCCCCCGGTTCGGGGATGCGGTCCAGACGGTCGGCGACAAAGCCGGCAAGGGTGTCGTAGTCTTCGCCGTCCGGAACCTTGATGCCTGTCCTGTCCAGGAGCTCATCGGGACGCAGCGCGGCATCGAAGGTGATGGAGCGGCCGCTGCGGATGACGCCCACCCTGGCCCTGTCGTGTTCGTCCTCCAGTTCACCAACAATTTCCTCCACCAGGTCCTCCAAGGTCACGATCCCGGCGGTGCCACCATGTTCATCGGAGACAATGGCCACCTGCAAACCCTGCTTGCGGAGCAGTCCCAGCAGCGAATCAACGCCCATGGATTCAGGAATCATCAGCGGATCCACCATCAGCGCGGAGGCAGCAACACTGCTGCGCTGATGCATGGGCACGGCAAAGGCCTGCTTCACGTGCAGCACCCCCAGGATGTCGTCCCGGTCCCGGCCAATGACGGGGAAGCGGGAGTACCCGGTTGCTGTGGCCAAAGTCAGAATTTCGTCTGCATGGCTGTGTTCGTCCACCGCCACCATGCGCACCCTTGGTGTCATCACGTCAGCGGCGGTATGGTCTGAAAAGCGCAGCGTGCGGTGCAGCAGCACTGCATGGTCCATGTCCAACATGCCTTCCAGCGCTGAACGGCGCACCAGCGAGCTCAGCTCCTCGGCACTGCGTGCGCCGGAGAGTTCCTCCTTGGGTTCTATGCCAAAGGAGCGGATGATTTTGTTGGCGGTGTTGTTGAAGAGCAAAATGACTGGTTTGAAAATGGTGGTAAAGGCTGCCTGGAACGGCACCACTATTTTGGCCGTGGCCAACGGCAGCGCCAGGGCGAAGTTCTTGGGAACCAGTTCGCCAATCACCATGGAGAAGATCGTGGCAAGGAAGATCCCCACCACAGCTCCAATGCCCGGAACAAAGGTGGCGCTGATCCCAGCGGCCAGCAGGGGCTCGCGCAGCAGCGAACTAATGGCCGGTTCAAAGGTGTAGCCAGTGAGCAAGGTGGTCAGTGTGATGCCCAGCTGGGCGCTGGAGAGGTGGGTGGATGTGATCTTGAGGGCCTTGATGGTGGGCCCCAACCGCTTTTCACCACGGTCTTGGCGGGATTGCAGTTCGTGGCGGTCCAGGTTGACCAGCGCAAACTCGGAGGCAACAAACAATCCTGTGCCAACTGTGAGGACCAGACCGATCCCGATCATGATCAACTCATACATTGAGCGCCCCCTTTCCCACTGCATCCGGCATATTTCGGTTCAGCAGGCAAGGGGGCTGGGGCATGTGCGTTGGGGGGTCATCCATAGTAGAAGCCACTGTATCTGAGATCCTTGGGAATTGCCTGTGTTGCGCTTAACCTTCCCTTGTCCCCTGGTGGTGGCGCAGGCGCCACTGCCCCTGATGGCGCAGCCACAGGGAGCTGCGCAGGGAACTGCCGCTGCTGGCGACGCTGCGGTAGCTCAACAGGACGGCATCCTGGTCAAGCTGGGCCAGCGAGAGGACCTGCATGTCCACGGGGGTGAAGTCCTCCTGGCGAAACTTTGCCAACATTTCCTCGCGGGACCAGTGGCGCCCGGAAACGCCGATCTCCTCAAAGTCCGGGTGCAGCAGTTCCCCCACGCGCAGCGGGTCCGTGCGGACAAAGGGATCGAGCAGTTCGCGTTCCAGCGCCACCACTTCGGCAAGTGGGCCCGGGCCACCGGGGCCAAAGGCCGGGTCCAACTCGTCTTCCAGCAGGGAAAACAGATCCGACTGCCCGGGCCCGCCGTGGTATCCACCCGTCGGTGCCGCCCCGACCGCTCCCGCCCCCGGGGCGGCGGGGACGGTGACAAAATCCAGGGTGGGGGGATCGGCCGCGGTGGCACCTGGAAAGCCTGGTCCGCGCAGTGGTTCCCTTTTGGCCTGGAAGGCAGTGGCGGCTTCACGGGCCCTGATGTCGGCGGCTTCATTGAGCTCATGGCCGGCGTGGCCCTTGACCCATTCGAAGGTGTACGTGCGACCCTTGATGGCGGCGTCAATGTCTTTGAGCAGCTCAACATTAAGCACTGGCTTGCCGTCGGATTTGCGCCAGCCCTTGCGCTTCCAGCCCGGCATCCATTTGGTGATGGCGTTGATGACGTATTGGCTGTCGCACAGAATGTGCAGCGGCTCCTGCGGCATGTGCGCGGTGGCACGGAAAAGATCCAGCACAGCCATGAGTTCACCCATGTTGTTGGTTCCATGCGGCCAGCCGCCAGCGGCCCAGCAGTCCCCATCCACGTACCAGGCCCATCCTGCGGGCCCGGGATTTCCTAAAGCCGAACCGTCGGCGGCAGCAACAATTGTCATGGAACCATACTTTCAGACTTGACAGGGCATTAAATGCCATGGGCGCCCCCTCCCGCAGTGGAAGGAAGCGCCCGTGGCAGCAAAGGGGTTTATGGGCCCCAGGGATGGGTGCTAGAAGCCGCCCATGCCACCCATTTCGTCGCCGCCACCGGCAGCCGGCGCAGCCTTTTCAGGCTTGTCGGCCACAACGGCTTCGGTGGTGAGGAACAGTCCGGCAATGGAGGCCGCATTCTGCAGGGCAGAGCGGGTCACCTTTACCGGGTCGTTGACGCCTGCGGCGAGCAGGTCCTCGTAGATGCCTGTTGCAGCGTTCAGGCCGTGGCCGGTGGGCAGTCCGCGGACCTTGTCCACGACCACGCCGGGCTCCATGCCTGCGTTGAAGGCAATCTGCTTCAACGGGGCATCAATGGCAACCTTGACAATGTTCGCGCCAGTGGCTTCGTCACCGGTGAGCTGCAGGCCTTCAAAGGCCTTCACGCCGGCCTGGATCAAGGCCACGCCACCGCCGGGGACAATGCCCTCTTCCACAGCTGCCTTGGCGTTGCGCACTGCATCTTCAATGCGGTGCTTGCGCTCCTTGAGCTCAACTTCGGTTGCGGCACCGGCCTTGATGACTGCAACGCCGCCGGCCAGCTTGGCCAGGCGTTCCTGCAGCTTCTCACGGTCGTAGTCCGAGTCGGAGTTTTCAATCTCGGCACGGATCTGGGCCACGCGTCCTGCAATGGCTTCGGCGTCGCCGGCACCATCGACAATGGTGGTCTCGTCCTTGGTGATGACAACCTTGCGGGCCTTGCCCAGCAGGTCAAGGGTGGTGTTTTCCAGCTTCAGGCCCACTTCCTCGGCGATGACCTGGCCACCGGTGAGAATGGCAATGTCGGCCAGCTGGGCCTTGCGGCGGTCGCCAAAGCCGGGGGCCTTGACTGCAACGGACTTGAACAGGCCGCGGATCTTGTTCACGATCAAGGTGGCAAGGGCTTCGCCTTCAACGTCTTCGGCGATGATCAGCAGCGGCTTGTTCGACGCCATGACCTTCTCCAGCACTGCCACAAGATCCTTGACGCTGGAGATCTTGGAGTTGACGATCAGGATGTACGGGTCTTCAAGAACCGTTTCCTGGCGCTCGGTGTCGGTGACGAAGTAGGCGGAAATGTAACCCTTGTCGAAGCGCATGCCTTCGGTGAGTTCCAGTTCCAGGCCGAAGGTGTTGGACTCCTCGACCGTGATGACACCTTCCTTGCCAACCTTGTCCAAAGCCTCGGCAATGAGGGCGCCAATTTCGGGATCGCCGGCGGAGATTGACGCCGTGGCAGCAATCTCTTCCTTGGTCTCGATTTCCTTGGCGGAGGCCAGCAGCTGCTCAATGACGGCTGCAACAGCCTTCTCGATGCCGCGCTTCAGCGACAGCGGGTCGGCACCGGCAGCTACGTTGCGCAGGCCTTCCTTGACCAAGGCCTGTGCCAGGACGGTGGCTGTGGTGGTGCCGTCACCGGCAATGTCGTCAGTCTTCTTGGCGACTTCCTTGACCAGCTCGGCGCCGATCTTCTCGTAAGGGTCGTCGAGTTCAATTTCCTTGGCGATGGAGACACCATCGTTGGTGATGGTGGGGGCACCCCACTTCTTTTCCAGAACAACGTTGCGACCGCGCGGGCCCAAGGTTACCTTGACGGCGTCGGCGAGGATGTTCAATCCACGCTCAAGACCGCGGCGTGCCTCTTCATCAAATGCAATGAGCTTGGCCATGGAGGCTTCAGTCCTTTCGGGACAGTCATTTTCGGATACACAAACCCCATGTGGTGCCCGCGACGGACGGCTTGGTGAGGACCGCTTTCTTTACGGCCCGCAACGAAGCCTCACCCCATGGAGATAATTCTTTACCCTGGTGGCGGCAGCCGGCTAAAAATTAGCAGTCGCCCCCTCAGAGTGCTAACTCAATAATTAGCACTCGACACTCAAGAGTGCAAGCGCGGCGCGGACTATGTGCTTGCGGCGAACGGTCCCTTCAAGCCTTTCAGAGGTCCCCTCAGGCGCCCGGGCCCAGGACCACAGCCAGCGGCAGGCCAAGGTCGGCGGTTTCCAGCACCGTGGGGATCCCCAACAAGGCCGCCAGTGCCTGGGCATTGGCCGTCTGGGTGGCGTCCTGATAGAAAATGACCGAACCGCCCTGCGGCTGTCCTGCCCAGTTGGCTGACGCCGAGACGGTCCAACCATTGGTGGTGACGGTTGCGGCATAGCGGGCAGCCAGGCCGGAGACGCCCGTGGCGTTGTAAATCGCAACGGGCACGGCCGGGTCCACCACTGCAGTGGGCTCCGGGGACGGGGTGGGTGAAGGTGCTGCGGAGGGGGTGGGCGCCACGCTCGGGGCGGCTGTGGTTTCGGCCGCGGTGGCCTCCGGAGTGCTTGCTGGAGCTGCGGCGCTGCTCTGGGCCGCCAGCAGGGGCGCGGAGGACCCCGCATCCGGGGTGTCCAGCAGCCGGGGCAATGCAAAGAACGCCACCAGGCCCACACACAGGGCAGCCACTCCCACCATCAGGATGGGAAGCAAGGAACGTTGGGGCAGTTCCATGGTTGCCCGGTGGACGCCATGGCGTGCCGAACTCTCCGGGACGTCGTCGAATTCATCCCGCGGGTAATTACTCATAGTGCAGTTGTGTCCTTGTGGGTGCTTGGGGGGACCGGTCTGTCAGTTGCCCAGTCGGCGGGCTGACCGGGCCTGTTGGCGCGACACACGTAGTCTACGCAGGCGCTTGACCAGCATGGGGTCGTAGGCCAGCGCCGCCTCCGTGTCAATCAAGGCATTGAGCACTTGATAGTAGTGCACGGCTGAAAGGTCAAATTTTTCCCGGATCGCTTGTTCCTTGGCGCCGGCGTATTTCCACCACTGCCGCTCCAAGTCCAGCATCTGCTCATCGCGGGAACTCAGGGACTCCGCCGCGGCCGGGCTGCCGGGATCCTGCCCTTGGGGGGCTGCTTCAGTCACGCCTGCCCCCTCCCTGAAAAAATCCCTGCACCAACATGAACGTGCCTCTGCCATAAATCAGCCTGCCCTGTCAATGATAAGTGTGAATCACAGCGCTGTCATTCGGGCATGGGCCACAATGGGATTCATGGACAACTTCCCGCCCCCCGCCAACCGCCCCGCGCCCCCTGCAGAAGAGCTGGCGGCGCTGGCCACGCTGCAGTCGGATCCCCTGGCCCTGATGGCCCCCGACTGGGCGCAGACGCTGCATGCCCATGAGCCCACCTTGCGCCGCCTGGGGGCCATGTTGGTCCAGGAGTACGACGCCGGCACCTCCTTCCTGCCCCGTCCCAGCCAGGTGTTGCGCGCCCTGCAGACCCCCTTGGCTGCGGTGAAGGTGCTCATTGTGGGACAGGATCCCTACCCCACTCCAGGGCATTCGGTGGGCTTGGCTTTTTCGGTGGATAAATCCACCCGCCCCCTCCCCCGCAGCCTGAACAACATTTACAAGGAACTGGCCAGCGACCTGGGCATCGTCCCGGCAGCCCACGGCGACCTCAGCGCCTGGGCCGGGCAGGGCGTGCTCCTGCTCAACAGGGTGCTGACAGTGGCGCCTGGAGCAACGGGCTCGCACCGCCGCCGGGGGTGGGAAGAAATCACCGATGCGGTGATTGCCGCCCTGGCCGCACATGCGCAGCCGCTGGTAAGTGTGCTGTGGGGCAGGGATGCCCAGCGCCTGGCACCGCTTTTGGCGGGCACGGCCGTCATTGAGTCCGCCCATCCCAGCCCCCTGTCGGCGTCGCGGGGCTTCTTTGGCTCACGCCCCTTCAGCCGCACCAATGATCTGCTCGCGGCACAGGGCAGCGCGGGCATTGACTGGAAATTGCCCGCATGAACTAGACTCCTTAGGATAACCTAACTTGGCGCTTTCCAGCGCCCCAGGCCGGTTCACCAGCCGGCGACAGGAGTTTGCCGTGAACGAGACCGTCTCCGCCCCACCCGCCCGCAAGCCGCGCCCGCATTTAAGCGTTGTGGTGCTGCGGACCGAGCAGCTGGGCCCGCACATGGTGCGCATTGTGGCAGGGGGTCCGGAACTGGCGAAGTTCGAGCCCAAAGACGCCACGGACATGTACATTAAGATCCACTTCCTGCAGCCCGGAATTGAGTACGCCGAGCCCGTTGACCTTGCCAAGCTGCGCGAGGAGCTGCCGCGTGAGCATTGGCCGGTGACGCGCACCTACACCGTCCGCCGTTTTGATGCCGCGGCGCAGGAACTCACAGTCGATTTTGTGGTCCATGGCGACGCCGGAATAGCCGGGCCGTGGGCGGCGTCGGCCGTTGCCGGGGACCGCATGATCTTCTCCGGGCCCGGCGGCGGCTACACCCCCCAGGCCGACGCCGACTGGCACTTGTTCGCAGGCGACGAATCAGCCCTGCCCGCCATTGCCGCAGCCTTGGAATCCTTGCCGGCCACCGCCCGCGGCCACGCCTTCATCGAGGTGGACACGGCAGCTGACATCCAGGCGCTGGCCAAGCCCGACGGCGTCGAACTTTCCTGGGTGTTGCGCAAGGGCACGGCTCCGGACGCCGGCAACAACTTGGTGGACGCTGTTGCGAAGCTGCCGTGGCCGCAGGGGCAGGCGTGCGCTTTTGTCCATGGGGAACGCGAGCAGATGAAGGCGCTGCGCGATCTTTTGTTCAAGCAGCGCGGCCTGGACCGGGCCCAGGTCTCCCTGTCCGGCTATTGGGCCCGGGGCCGTACGGAGGATTCCTTCCAGGCTGAAAAGCGTGAACCCATCGGCAAAATTCTTTAGCGGCCCAACCGCCGCCGGCGCCGGCCCGGTGCAGTCAGCGGCGGCGGTTGCGGCGCCGGTCCTTTTGGCCGTCGCTGCGGGTGAAGGGCCTGGCCATGTTGTCGCCCAGCACCACACCGGCGGCCACCGCCAGGATGACAATGAGCGCGTTGAAAATGCCCACGGCCCCCGTGACGGAATCTTCCGGCGTAAGGGTCATGACAAACATGGCCCGGAAGATGGACAGCCCCACCAACAGGAAAATCACTGAGGGAACGGCAACCACCAGTTGGGGGGCGCCCAGCCGCAGGGCCACGACGCGGGCCAAAATGCCAATCACAATGGCTGCCACGGCGGGGGCAAAACGTCCGCCCAGGCCAATGGCCATGCCGAAGTGATATACCAAATAGCCTGCCAGGGCCACGGCGGTGGTGGGCACCACGAGTCGCCGCGCGGTCTGCTCGGCAATGCAGATGGCCACTGTCGCCACTGCAATAAGCACCAGCGCCACTGCCAGCGGCAGGGAACCGGTGATGGGTTCGGCCACATTGAGCCTGTCCATGCCCAGCAGCGCGCTGGTCACCAGGGCCACGGAAATACCTGCCACGATGGCGCCAAAGGTCAAAAAGGCTGAGAGGAACCTGCCTGCCGCCGTCACCGGGAAGCCATTGATGGCATCCTGCACGGCTGATACCAGACGCCCCGAGGGCAACATCAGCAAAATGCCGCCAGCAACCACTATGGAGGGGCTCAAAGGGACCTTGAACATGAAGCACAGCACCGCAACCACCGTGACAATGAAGGAGCTGATGGCTGTGATGAAAAAGTCAGGCACCCGCCACCTGCCCAGCACGCGGGCCAGCTGGCCGGCCAGCAAAATGGTCACAAAGGACACGGCCATGCCAAAGCCCGTGCCGCCAATGACGCCCACCACTGCCGCGGCAAACACGGCTTCGGCCACCGACACCACCCAGCGCGGGAAGGGCTTGGGCTTTTTGACAATGACGTCCAGACGCCTGTAGGCCTCATCACGGCTAACACCGCCGCTGACCACATCGGTGACAAGTTCATGCACTTCCACCAGGCCCGCGTAGTTGTTGGTCCAGGAACGCACCACCCGCAGCAGCGTAATGGGCACCGCGTCCCGAGGCGCATAGTTGATGACCACCGACTGGTTGGTGATGTCCACTTCAATGTTCCGCAGACCCAGCGCCGCCGTGACGGCAATGATGCTGGTCTCCACCTCGAGGGCACCGGCCCCATAGCGGAACATGGTCTCGGCCAGGCGCAGGGCAAAGTCAATGGTCTTGCGTGCGGATTCCTCGGCCTTGCCCACTTGAATGGTGAAGTTGGCGTAGGGGCTGCCGGCAAGCCGGTCCACAATGTTCATGGGCGCCGTGGGCGGCGCTTCGCCCTGCACCAACTTGCGCAGCACGTTGCGGGCGGCCTTGTTGGGTCTGGCAGGCGCCACCACCGGGATAAGGCCTGCGGCAGGAGCTGTACCCTGCGTTTTCCGGCCGTGGGGATTGGTGGTCATTCATGCTCCCTGATGCCTGGTGGCGCGTCGACTGCAGGATCTGCTGCCGCGTGCGCGCCGGTGAAAAAGTATCTAGTAAAACTGCTTGCCTGTGCGGCGGGTGTAGAGCTGACGGAACACCCGTTCCCCCACTTTTGTCCACACTTGGTAGCGCAGAGGGCTCAGCGGCAGGTCATAACAGCCCACAAAGTCTGTGACGGTTTTAGAGAAGCTGGTCTTGAACAGGCCCAGGCCGTGATGGGGGTGGGTGGGGTCCTTGAGCCTGTCCGACGGCGGTGTGCCACAGAAGTCGTACTCCACCGCCCCCAGTTCCTTCATGTCATTGATGGCCACCCACTGAACCAGATGGGAATCGCCGTACTGGTTCCGTTTTTGCAGCGAACCGCCGTCCTTGTACGTGGCCTTCGATCCGTAATTGATGACAAAGGCACCTACGGAAGCCACGTTGTTTTCAAAGACAAAATAGAAATGCCCCTGGCTGCGTGCTGTGAACTCACTCCAGAACTGGCGGTAATACTCAAAATCCCTGGCCTTGGTGGTGGATTTGGCAGTAATGGTGCCCACCATGAGCTGGTACATGGTGCGCATGGTTGATTCGGTGGGGTCCATCCGCACCACTTCAACACCCTCACGGATGGCCCGCCGCACGGCGTTGCGTCCGCGTGAATGCAGTTTGCGCAACAGCTCGTTGGATTCAGGGGAAATGTCCAACAAGGCGGTGCTGTCATTGGGCTGCAAATCGGGAACCTTGATTAACTTCGCCTGGCTGAGCACGGCCCGGGACGCTTCGGTGGCCACCACGTCAGGCTCAATTTTGACGGCAAAAACATTCAGGCGCGCGCGTTTCACAAAACTGTCCAGCGCAGCAAGCATGGCCGGAATGTGTTCCACCGCGGCCGCGTCGGGGCCCTTGATCAAATACCAGAGCTTGCCCAAAAGCGGAAAGGACTTCTCCAACACCAGGTTGTAGCTGGTGTAATCAGCGCTTTCAAGGGCAATGAACTGGGTGTCCCAACCGTAGTTTTTCTTTACTGCGGCGAAGGCCGCGGATTGCAAAATATTGCCCCCCTGGGGGTTGCCAGTAACCAGGGTGTCCCACTGGGCAATCTCGGCGGCGGTGGCAAATCGGGCAATAAACTCTGGCAAGGGACCCTCAACTACGTTGGCATGTGTTAGCTCTTTCCAGTCTAGCTGGCATGATTCCAAGCGCGCATTCGGCTCCTGGAACACCTTCCCCAGCCGCCCATACCGGGCGGCTTGGGAGCAAGTGTTGGGGCAGAAAAATGTCAGCGTCGCGGCGCAGCCGGCCCATCCTCCGCGGCGGCGGCAGCCGGCCCAGTGGCCGTGGCACTGGCGGAGACAGCGGCGACGTCCCCTTCAAAGCCGGCCATGGCGGAGGCGGAAACGTCCACCGCCGGATCGCGCTCAATTTTGGTGGCCAGCGGCACTTCCTTGACAAAGCACAGGATCACGGCCGCCAGCACGGCCAAAGGCACCATCCATAGGAACAGGGGAATGAGGGATTCGTTATAGGACTGGATGATCAAAGCCTTGACGGGTTCCGGAAGGCTGTTGACCAAAGCCGGCGTGAAGGAGTTGGCTCCATCCCCGCCGGTGGTGCCGCTGGGGATCTTTTCCGCAACCAGGCTATGGAGCCGGGTGGCGAACAATGAACCAATCACTGCCGTGCCCAAGGTGGCACCGACTTGACGGAAGTAGTTTTGCCCGGCGGTGGCCGTGCCCACAAATTTCAGCGGGAAGGAGTTTTGCGCCACCAGGGTCAGGATCTGCATGCTTGCACCCAGACCGACGCCCATGATGCCCAGGTACACGCAGATCATGTAGACGGGGGTGTCGGCCTTCAGGGTCGCCATCAAGGCCAAGGCAAGTGCCAGGATCACCGATCCGGCAATGGGTGAAACCTTGTAGCGCCCCGTGGCGGAGACACGGCGGCCAACAATTACGGAAACAAGCAGCATGCAGGCCATCATGGGGATCATGAGCAGGCCGGCTTCAGTTGCCGAATAGCCTGTGGCCATCTGCATGTAGGTGGGCATGTAACCAATGGCTCCGAACATGGCAATGCCTGTGAGCAGCCCAGCCAGGGTGGTCAGATTGAAGTTGCGGCTCTTGAACAGTGTCATGGGCATGACCGGCTCAGCGGCACGGCGCTCCACCATCACAAACAGCACGGCCGTCACCACGGCAACTGCCGCCAGGCCCAGAATTTGCGGGGACATCCAGGCAAATTCAGCACCACCCCAGGTGCCCACCAAGACCAGCGCAGTGGTGGCAATGGCAATGAGGATCATGCCCGGGTAGTCAATCCTGGGCCGGACGGCGTGAACCACTTTAGGCACGTGCAGCAGGAAGATCGTGGCCAGGATGGCCAGCACCGCCAACGGCACATTCATCCAGAAGGCCCAGCGCCACCCCGGCCCTTCCGTGAGCCCGCCACCAATAAGCGGCCCGGCCACGGAGGAGAAGGCAAATACGCCGCCCATGATCCCCATGTACTTTCCACGCTCACGGGCAGGAATGACGTCGGCAATGGTCGCCTGCGAGAGGATCATCAAGCCTCCACCACCCAGGCCCTGGACCACGCGGGCAATGATCAAGGTGGTCATGTCAGGTGCCAAGGCACCAATGACCGAGCCAACGGTGAAAATGGTGATGGCAAAGAGCAGCATGGGTTTGCGGCCCAGCAGGTCACCGAGCTTGCCATAGACGGGCATCATGATGGTGGAGGCCAAAATGAAGGCCGTAATGACCCAGGCCATGTGTTCCACGCCATTGAGCTCCCCCACCAGCGTGGGCAGTGCGCTGGAGAGCACCGTCTGGTTCAGGGAGGCCAGCAGCATGGTGACCATCAGCCCTACAAACAAAAGGACTATTTTTCTTTTTTCGCCAGCATCGGCCGGCGCTTCAATGGTTTGTGTCTGGCTCATAGTGTGGCCTTTATTACCTCTCGAAAAATCTCAATGGCGTTGTTCACTGCCCTGTCCTCGCCCACTGCAAAGGCGCTGGGATTACGCTTGAACGCAAAACGCAGGGCAGTGCTGGCCATCATGAGGAGCACCCGGGCTCCATCCCGGCCATGGGGTATTCCGGCGCGCGCCAGTTCCGGATCCCCTTCGGCATATTGATCCAACAAAATGGATTCCACGAGCAGCTCCGACGCCGTTAAATGCAGCATCACCGTACGGTTCAGCTCCGGATACTTGGCCTTGAGCTCTTTGCGCCGGTCCGTCTGGGAAGCTGCCGGAAACATGGAGCGGACCACGGCAACCATGAGCCGCACCGTGCGCCCAAACAAGTCTTCACCACCGTCCGCCCTGAAGGCCGCGACCGCCTCCTCAGGAAGCGTGGGCGGCTGGGTGCCCAACACTGCGTCTTCCTTGGTTGCAAAGTAATTGAAAAAGGTGCGCTTGGAGATGCCGGCCGCTTCGGCAATGGCTTCCACCGTGGTTTTGCCCAGGCCCACTTCCAGGGCCATGGCCGACGCCCGATCGTGGACAAGCGCCCACGTTTCCAGCCGGTTACGCTCACGCAGGGGCACGGCAGAGGTTTTTTGCATAACTACATTTTATGCATTGAGGCAAACATTGCACAAGTGCAATGTTTGCCTCAAAGGGGATGTTTCAGCTCACAGCCTGCTGCAGGAGCTCAATGATCTTCCCCTTCACCTGGGCATCGAGCCCGGTCAGAGCGAAGGAGGTGGGCCAGAAATTGCCCGCGTCCAGGTGCGCGTCCGCTTGGAAACCGATGGTGGCGTACCTGGCCTGGAATTTGGCCGCTGCCTGGAAGAAGACCACCACTTTGCCTTCGGCGTTGGCATAGGCAGGCATGCCGTACCAGGTTTTTGCACGCAAAGACGTGTGCTGGCGCACCAATTCATGCAGGGCGCTGGCCAGTTCCTGATCCAGGCCGCTCATCTGCGCAATGGCGGACAAACATGCCGCTTCGAGGTCCGCCCCAGCTTGGGCAGCCTTCGCTTCTGCGGCCGCCGCACGCATGGCCGCTTTTTCTTCCTTGTTGAAAGTGGTGTTTGCCATGACCGGCACCTCTCCGCGACGACTGTGTGGTGTTCACCAACCGTGTTCAGCTTTGGCTCAGTGGGATGAGATAGGAATCCACCCGGGCTATGAGCCCATCCTTGATGGTGAAGACATCATTAAAAGCAAAGGTGAAGGGCCCTGTGGAATAGCTATGCGCGGCGCCCGTGCCCAGCGCTATGACGGCTGGACCGTCCTGATACATGCGTTCAATGCTGTAGCTGGGGCTGCCCGTAATGGCTGGATGGTCAATTTCGGCATCGAAGGCTTCCTTGCCGCGCATCACTTGATGCCCATAAACGACCCATTCCACATCAGGGGTCAAGGTGGCAAGAATCCGTGCGTGGTCGCCGGCCTCAAAGCCGGCAAAATACTCCACGACCAGCTCACTTTCACTGGTCCTTTTCACTGGCAGCTCCTCCAGTCAAACCCCCGGCGGAGGTTGTTCAGCTTCGAATGGAGCCTCTTTTGCGGAACCAGCCAACCGCGGCGGTGGCAACAAACAAAACCAAACCAACGACGGCCAACCAAAACAGGCCTTTAATTACAAATCCCAGTATTGAAAGGACAATCCAAATGACCAGCAGTCCAATGATGATTCCCAAGGTGTTGTCGCTTTCCGTTGTGTTTGGTGCAGCTTGTCTTATCTCTCAGGCTAGGCCCCCGCCAGGTCCTTTACAACAGGGCCACGGCCATGAAACTCATTGTTGGACATCTTCGGGCAGGGCCTCGTGGTGCCTGCGCCCCTGAGTTCGCCGGTCCTCTTTCATTTCCGCTTCAAACAAATGCCGCTTGCCGTCGCCCAACTCCTCGCGGGCCTGCTTTTCCAAGGTCTTGAACTCCGCGTAATAGCCGTCGTCGTAGTCTTCCACGATCTGAAACGTCCACCGGCCCTTGATGACGTTCCGGCCCACCAGACGTTCTTCCACGTCACGGGCCATGGCCCCGTGACCGGCTTCGCGCAGGAGCTCGGCCGCCTCACCCAAGGCCAGGTCGGCCTTGCCGGTCAAACGGTGGAAACCATACAACAGGCCCCGGGCGTGCTCCACCACTTCCAATGCTTCCGAGAACTTGCCCAGTGCCGTCACGGTCTCGTCGCTGATGCCCTCCCCCCTTTGGTGGGCAGCGTCGGGACCGTCGGAGGGGTCATTGTGCAATGAATCTTGGGATTGGGACACGGTTCAGGCACCTTTCTTGACGTGGGTAGTGCTGTGGCTGGCTGCAGCGGCCGTTTTTTGCTTGGCCGCTTTACCGCCGGCGGACTTTTTCTTGGCCGCGCCCTTGCTTGATTTCTTGGAGGCGCCCTTTTTCTTCTCCGCGGATGTGCCGGTGGTGGACTTTTTGCTTTCCGCCTTGGCGTCTTCCTTCGTCCCCTGTCTGCCGCGCTTTTGATCCACGCTGCGCTTGAGCGCTTCCATCAGGTCAATGACATTGCCGCCCCCGGCATCCTCCGCCGCGGCTTCCTTGTCACCGAAGGTTGCCGCCGTGTCCAAGGAGTCACCGTGCTTGAGCTTCTCGTCTATGAGCGTCTGCAGTTCCTCCTGGTATTCATCGCTGTAGTCATTGGGGTTGAAGTCACCCTTGAACTGATCCACCAAGGCGGAGGACATTTTAAGTTCCTGGGCACTGACAGCCGTCTTGCTCGGAACCTTCACCTCCTGGGGATCGCGCACTTCATCACCCCAGAGGATGCCTTGCAGCACCAACATATTGTCCTTGATGCGCAGGGCTCCCAGCCGTGTTTTTTGGCGCAGTGCAAACTTCACCACGGCAGTGAGTTCCGTGTTCTTCAGGGTCTTGACCAGGAGTGCATAGGCTTTGGGTGATTTGGAATCCGGCTCCAGGTAATAGCTGCGTTCCAACATGATGGGATCAATTTGATCATTGGGCACAAATTGCACCACTTCAATTTCACGGCTTTTCTCCGCCGGCAAGGAGTGCATGTCCTCATCACTGAGCACCACTGTCCGGTCCCCGTCGTCGTAGGCCTTGTCAATGTGCTCAAAGTCCACCTTTTTATTGCACACTTCGCAGCGCCGCTGGTAGCGGATGCGGCCGCCATCGGCGTCGTGCACCTGATGCAGGCTGACATCGTGGTCCGCCGTTGCCCCGTACGCCTTGACGGGAACGTTGACCAAGCCAAAGGCAATGGAACCTGTCCAAATTGATCTCATGTTTCCAGCTAAGCATCATCATTTGTTCTGCGCCAGAGCAGTCCTACCTGCAGCTGGCACGGTGGGCCTGATTCATGGGCGCGTCACGGTGGCACCGGGCGCGGCTGTGCAGGCACAATGGGCCCATAGCTGCAAAGGAGCCACCATGAGCCGATCCAAGGAACAATTGGTCAGTGTTGCTGGCCGGCGCCTAAAAATCAGCAATCTGGACAAGGTGCTGTACCCGGAGACGGGAACCACCAAGGCCGAGGTGCTGGAATACTTCGCGCAGGTGGCCCATGTACTCATTCCGCAAGCGGCATGGCGCCCCGCCACCCGCAAGCGCTGGGTGGACGGGGTGGGACCGGCGCACGATCCGGGGCAGGTATTTTTCCGCAAGGATCTGGAAGACTCTGCACCGGATTGGGTTCCCCGGCAAACACTGGGCCACAAAAACCATGTCAACAGCTACCCCCTAATCAATGATCCGGCCGTGCTGGCCTGGCTGGGACAGGTGGCGGCATTGGAAATCCACGTGCCGCAATGGCGTTTTGCTCCCGATGGAAAAGCTGCCAATCCAGACCGGCTGGTGTTGGATTTGGACCCCGGCGACGGCGCCGGACTGGCGGAGTGTGCGCAGACGGCGCTGTTGTGCCGGGAGCTTTTGACAGGCATGGGATTGGAAGCTTTCGCCGTGACGAGCGGCTCCAAGGGCATTCACCTGTATGCACCCCTGGACGGCAGCCACGCATCGGCTGAAATTTCACAACTGGCGCATGAACTGGCGCGGTCCCTGGCCCAAGACCATCCGGATTTGGTGGTCTCGGACATGAAAAAGTCCCTGCGCCCCGGGAAGGTCTTGGTGGATTGGAGCCAAAACAACGCCGCGAAAACCACCATTTGCCCTTATTCCCTGCGGGGAAGGTCCCGCCCCACGGTGGCGGCTCCGCGCACCTGGGAGGAAATAGCTGATCCACAGCTGCGCCAGCTGGATTTCCGTGAAGTGCTGGGGCGGGTGCAGCAGGGCCTGGATCCGCTCGCCCCGCTGGGCTGGACCGCGCCGGACGGCGCGGACAGGCTGCAGAAATACCGTTCGATGCGCGACCCCAGCAAAACCCCTGAACCTGTTCCCGCCGAACCTCCCCGCAGTGGCCGGGGAACGGCCCCCAAATTCGTCATTCAGGAACACCACGCCTCCCGTCTGCACTGGGACTTCCGCCTGGAACATTCGGGGGTGCTGGTCTCTTGGGCCGTGCCCAAGGGCCCACCCCTGGAGGCAAGCGGGAACCGTTTGGCCGTCATGACCGAGGACCACCCGCTGGACTACGCGTCCTTTGCAGGAACGATCCCCAAGGGTGAATACGGCGCTGGCCACGTCACCATCTGGGATACCGGCAGCTATGAGCTGGAAAAGTGGCGTGAGGGCAAGGAAGTCATTGCCGTATTGCACGGCCTGCCCGACGGCGGACTCGGTGGTGTTCCGCGCCGGTACGCCCTGATCCATGCCCCGGGAATGGGCGCAGGGAAAAACTGGCTCATCCACCTGATGAAGGACCAACCCGGTCACGGCAGTGCCGCCAAGATCCCCGACGCAGGCCATACCCGGTTGTCCACCCCGGATCCCACCGCCCAAGCGGCCAAAACGTGGGCGGAACCGCTGTGGAACGGCGGCCAGGGCCAGCTTCCGGCACCCATGTTGGCCACCGCCGGCTCCCACGTGGATCCGGAGCGGACCTGGAGCTTTGAAATGAAGTGGGATGGCATCCGTGCCATTGCCGGAGTCCGCGAAGGGGCCGTGCGGTACATGAGCCGAAACGGCAATGACTTGACCCGGCAATACCCGGAGCTGCAGGAGTTGGCGGCGCTCGCTGGGGAGGGCATGGTGGTGGATGGTGAAATTGTGGCATTGAACAAGGCCGGGCGGCCCGATTTTGGCCTGTTGCAAAGCCGCATGAAGCTCACATCGGCCCGGGACATTGCCAAGGCAGTGGCTGCCAGTGAAGTGCAGTTCATGGTTTTTGACATCCTGCAGCTCCCCGGCGAAAAAGGCAACGCCAGCCGGTCCCTGGCGCACGAACCCTACGGCACGCGCCGCGGGGCCCTGATGGCGGCTTTGAAGGGCGGCACCCATATCCATCTGCCGCCCGCCTTCAACGGCTCCTTGACTCAGGCCCTGGCGATCAGCAGGGAGCTGGAACTGGAGGGGGTGGTGGCCAAGGCGGTCGACTCCCCCTATGTTCCGGGGCGGCGCAGCAGGGACTGGATCAAAATAAAGGAAGTACAACATCAGGAGGCTGTGGTCATTGGCTGGCGCAGGGGCACCGGATCACGCAGCAGCACATTTGCTTCGCTTCTTTTGGCGGTCCCCCAGGATGGCCACTTACGGTACGCGGGCCGGGTGGGCTCGGGTTTTTCCGCTTCAGCATTAACTGACATTGCCGCGCAGCTGGCCAAGATCACCCGCAAGACTCCGCCTGTGGCAGATGTCCCCGCGGAGGACCGCAGGGATGCCGTGTGGGTCACTCCGCGGCTGGTGGCTGAAGTGAAGCTGGCCGGCATCACCGCCGAGGGCCGCTTTCGTCACGCCAGCTGGCGGGGCTGGCGGCCGGACAAGCCAGCGGCGCTGGTGCAGTGGGAACACTGAAGGCCGGCACCAACGGATGCTGCAGACGCGCCAGGGCGGCACCTTTGCTAAGGTGCCGCCCTGGTGCCACTGCTCAAACTTGCGGCTGGCTCAATTAGAGTCGGCCGCCACCTTCGGTGTCGTCGGTGTGTGCATCTTCGGAGAGGTGGGCCTTGGCATCAGCCACCGTGTCCTTGGCGGAGCCTTTGGCCTGGTCAAGCTTGCCTTCGGCGGCCAGTGAGTGGTTGTCGGTGGCCTTGCCCGTGGTCTCCTTGACCTTGCCGGCCACCTTGTCTTTGGCTGCATCAAACTTATCTGCGATTCCCATAATGTTCCTCCTCATAGTTTGTTACTTGTCCCCACTGGAACGGGTTTCACCCTCGTCCCAGGAAGTGTTTTAAACCTTGGCCGGGCCGGTATCTTCGACGTACGTTGTTCCGTCGTCGTCCGTGTGGACCAAAAGGTTGCTTGTTGCCGCAGTGTCGCGGGCATCCTCGGAACGCTGCGTGGCCGGCTCGTCAATGGCTGACCGCTCCGCATCACCAAGGACGGCACCCAGGCCCTGCGAGTCACGGGTGGGCTCGCCGGCGGGAATGTTCTCACCATAGCCCCGTGAAACGTCGGCTTCCGCCACGGTGTTCTGTCCCATGTCGGAGAACGTCCGCACTCCCGTGTGGCGCCAGCTGACATTGACGAAGGCGGAACCGTCCTCCGGGGTCTCCACCACCGTTTCAATTTCCTGGGCTGTAGCCCCCATCTCAGCCAGCTTCTGCTGGTAGGAGCGCACAAGTTCCTCCAAGGATTCCGGAGTCCACTCACCCGGACGCATCCGGGTTGAAATCTCCACCGGTTCAGACGCTTCACTCATGTCCACTCCTCAATCCTGGCTCACTGCCTGCCGCGCGGGGCCGCAGTGCCAAGACTCTTGGTTTCTTGGTTACCTCGACTCTAACGAGGGTCATGGGAAATTTCCACGTCCCGCAACAACCGAAAAAGCATAAAGACGGCTTTTGACGGCGGAATTCCGCAATTTTTGAGCCAATCAAGTCTTAACAAACAGACCAAAAAACCGCGTACCAACCGCCACCGGCAGGGTCTTGTCAATGTCCGGCGTCCTTGCGGCCAGCCATCTGGGTCACCGTGGACTTTCAGCAACTTCGGTGGTTAGCATGAGAATCGTCCCAACCAATGAGAGGGAACCACCATGAATGATCACATCCCAGGGGAACCCAACCCCTTCCCCGGGTCTCCGGACCCCACCGAACCCACCATGCCGCCGGAACCAGGTGAAAACCCCGTACCGTCACCCGATCCCAGCTCGCCCGGCCAGCCGGATCCGTTCCAGCCACCCGTGCCTCCGGTCATTTAGGCAGGCACCCGTACAGGAGCGGCTGTTCCCCATCATTCCTGCCCGGGGAACAGCCGCTCCTTGCTGTGGTGTGGAACCACAGCGTGGCTTTGCGCCTAGACCTTTTCCGGGTGGCGCTCCAGCCCCAGGCTGGCCTTGCGGGCCAGGCGGGTGGTCAGGACCTGAATGACAGCGCCCGTGGCCGCCGTCGCCAAGGCAAAAACAAGCACACCTGGCAGGGGGTTGCTCAGGTCATCGGCCTTCTTGGGCGGTTCGTGCCCCGTGCCCTTTCGCCAACCGACGGAAAGTGCCTTGCGTGCAGCGGCACCGGCGGCAACGCTTGCACCGGCGCTGAGCAGCTTAATCAAGATGTTCATTGGACTCTTTTCCCAAATTCCTGCAGTGATGTGTTGTGTTCCACCTCCACTCTCGCCAAGTCCGCAGGCCAGCGCAAGCAGTGCATGGGTGCGTGGGGCCACATGACGTCGCGCAGTGCTTATGGTTACAGTAAGAGCAGCGGGCCCCCACCGGAACGTGGACGGCAGGGGCCCTGGCCGGCCCGTCCGGTGATGTACCTCCAAACGAGACCACTTGATGCAGTCAACGAAGGAGAATGACGATGAGCGCCACCAACACCAACGAACCCGAAAACCGCCTGGAGTCCCCCACGGAGGGCGGCTATGGCTCCCCCTCACCGGAGCAGGAACTCCCCGATGGCGTGGACAGCGTCGACGGCGGTGACAACGGGGCAGATGCTGACACTGAGGTGTCACTGGATGATGCCGCAGTGGACGACGCCGAGGAAGACGTGGCGCTTGGCGAAGTTCCTGATGATGCAGCCACCAACCCCGGTTCGCCCGACCCCACACTTGCCGGCGACGAAAGCGATGCCGCAGCCCTCGGTGATGACCCAAGCCTGGGGGCGCCGGACAAGAACTTTTTCCAAAATGAGGATTCCGGCAGTGACGGCGAACCGGGGGCAGGACGCTTTGGCGGCACTGACGACCAATTCAACGAGGAGCTTTCCTCGGTTGATCCGGGCGATGAAAACCTCGACGCCGGTGACGGCAGCCCGGTCCCCACGGAGGCCCCTTCCACGGACGCCCCGCTGTCGGAGGGAAACACCTCGGACTCCGAGCGCGGGCCGTTCTCCTCGGAGTCCGACGCCGACGCCTCCGGGGACCCCGTCTAGCCCCCTCCGGCTCCCCCTGCGGGATGGCCCACGCGGGATTCCGCGTGGGCCATCCCATGCCACCGGGCAGTCCACCGGCGACAAAAGACAGCCCCAGCACATTCCTACAACCCGCGGAGATGCATGACCAGCCCCGTCATCGAGCCAGAGGCTCCACAGCACGCCGTCAACACTGTGCCACGCCATGGAGTCCTTATGGCAGCCGTTGCGCAGCGTGGCACTGCCGAAGAGCTGACGGCGCTCAATGATCTCCATGCCCAGGCGCTGGCCTGCCGTGGCCAGGTTCCCGCCATCCTTGAACTGGCCCGTGGGCTCGGGGCCGGCGCTCCGCACCCCCAGCAGGGCCGCACCCGGGAGTTGTGGCAGCTTTTGGCGACGCTGGGATGCGCTGATTTGAGTGTTGCCCGCATAGTGGAGCCACACCTTGACGCGCTGGCCATACTGCACCAGGCAGGCCGGGATGACCTCCACCATGCTGAATCCACCTGGGGTGTCTTTGCGGCCCAGGGTCCCGGCAAGCCCCTGGAAGGCAGCAGACATGGCGGGCAATGGCTGCTCACCGGCGACAAGCCCTGGTGTTCCCTCGCCGGCGAGCTCAGCCATGCGCTGATCACGGCCAACACCCCGCAGGGCGTCCAACTCTTCGCTGTGGATTTGCGTCAGCCGGGCATCACGGTTTCCCCCCGCCCATGGCAGGCGTTGGGCCTGCCAACCGTCCCCAGCGGCGGGCTAAGCCTTATCAACGTGCCGGCCGCCGTGGTGGGCGGACCCAACTGGTATCTACACCGGGCCGGTTTCGCATGGGGCGGCGTTGGGGTGGCCGCGGTGTGGCATGGTGCGGCGACCGCCGTGGCCAGACGCCTCCATCAGCACTGCGTGTCACGCCAAGCCGATCAAATTGCGCTGTGGCACCTTGGCGCCACCGATCAGGCGCTCTGGTCCGCTGCGGCGGCCTTTGAGGCAGCGGCACTGATGGCCGACGGCGCTCCGGCCGGGTCCGGCCCGGACGCTGCGGGAGCGGCAGCCCTCATGGCCGCGAGGCTGCGGGCCACCGTGGTCGCAGCCGCAGAAACGGTCTTGACCATGGCAGCCCACGGCATGGGACCGGAGCCCCTGGCTTTTGAGTCGGAGCACGGCCAGCGCGTCGCCGATCTGGAACTCTACCTGCGCCAGGACCACGCTGAACGTTCGCTGGCCCGTCATGGGGCGGCATTGCTTGCGGACAGCAACGCCGAAACCGCGGCTGTGCCGCCATGGTGATTTTCAGCCACGAACAGGACTCCGTTTCCGAATCCCGATGGCTGGATTCCGCGGGAATGGCCGGCATGTCCGGCCTGCGCCTTGACTGGACCACCATTGCCAAGCTTGTGGTGGTGGCGGCACACCCTGACGATGAGACGCTGGGGGCAGGCGGTCTGATCCACCAGGCCCGGCACCACGGGGTTCCCACGGAGATCATTGTGGGCACCTGGGGTGAACATTCGCACCCCCGCTCACCCACGCATGGTCCGGCGCAGCTGGCCCGCCTCCGCGCCGCCGAGTTGGAGCGGGCACTGCAGAGCCTGGCCCCCGGGGCGCGCACCAGGGCACTGTCCCTGCCCGACGGCGCACTGGCCGCCCATGCGCACACCCTGGAGCAGGAGATTGTGGCGTCCGCAGCCGCCACGGGAAGAACCTTGATTGTTGCACCGTGGTCCGCCGACGGGCACAGCGACCACGATGCCGCCGGCGCCGCGGCGGCCAATGCGGCCAGGTTCAGCAACAGCCTGTTCCTCGAGTACCCCATTTGGATGTGGCACTGGGCGGATCCCGACGATCCCGCGCTCCGGGACCTGATCCCCTGGCCGGCCCTGCGCCGTTTGGAACTGCAGGGAAAAGACATCCAGGCCAAGGCTGCGGCCATGTCCAGCCACCACAGCCAAGTGGCGCCGCTGTCCCCGGCGCCCGGCGACGAAGCGTTGCTGTCCGAGGCCATGCTGGCCCATTTTGCACGCCCCTTTGAGACGTTCATTGACGTGGCGGGACAGTTCGCCCCCACCGGAAATGAAGCTGTGGAGTGGACCCGGAGACAATTTGACTCCGTCCACGCCGATGGGGCGGAACCTTGGAGCCCCCAACGGTGGTACGAACACCGCAAGCGTGGTTTGCTCTTGGCCGGTTTGGACCGGCCGCTTTTTGACTCAGGCCTGGAGATCGGCTGCTCCACCGGTGCGCTCCTGGAAGAGTTGGCCCCGCGCTGCCGCCAGCTGCTGGGCACTGACGCCAGTGCCCAGGCCATCAAGAGCGCACAGCGGCGCACGGCCCAGCTGGACAATGTCAGATGCCTGGTGGGCACCCTTCCCGACGACTGGCCCGAAGGAAGCTTCGATCTGTTGGTCCTGTCCGAAAGCGGGTACTACTTCACCGCCTCGGCCCTGGCCCAGTTGCTGGACCGAATGGCAGGCTCCGCGGCTCCCAACGCCGTGTTGGCGGCATGTCATTGGCGCCACCCCATAGCGGGATGGCCGCTGGACGGGGCCTTTGTGCATAGCCGGCTGCGCCTCGATCCACGATGGACCCTGGAAGCCTCCCACCTTGAAGAGGACTTCCAGCTGGACTTCTTCAAGCTGGCGGAACTCCCATGACCCTTCCCTTGGCGCAGGTGGCAGTGGTCATTCCGGCGCGGAACGAGGCAGCACTGCTCCCTGCCACCTTGCGGGCCACAGGGATTGCCCGGGCCAGGCTGTTGCAGAGCCATCCCCACCTGGCCGTCACCGTGACAGTGGTGTTGGATTCCACCACCGACGAATCGGCCGAACTCCTGGCCCGCCATGCGGACGTCACCACCCTTTCCGTGACCGCGGGACTTGTGGGCACCGTCAGGAATGCCGGGATTGCGGCTGCCTGCACGGCCGCCGCCCTGCCCTTGGCCCAAATGTGGATTGCCAATACGGACGCCGACAGTGAAGTTCCCCCGCATTGGCTTCAGCGCCATGTGGAACTGGCCGCACAAGGGGCACAGATGGTGGTGGGGACAGTTGAACCACGGCGCCACGAGCTTGAAGCGGCGCAGCTGCAACGGTGGCTGGCGCAGCACCAGCTGGGCGAAAACCACCCCCATGTCCACGGAGCCAACCTGGGTGTCCGGGCCGACGTATTCACCAGACTCGGCGGCTTCAAGGACCAAGGGCTGCATGAGGACAGGGATTTGGTGGCCCGGGCCCGGGCCCGGGGGGTCACGGTGGTCGCCACTGATTCCTGCCGCGTAAAAACTTCCGGGCGCATGCGCGGGCGGGTATCGGGAGGATTCGCCGACTTTCTTGCCGGCTTGGCCGACGCCGAGCAGGCTGAACGGGTACTATCACCACCACGGCCAATCACGGCTTTAACGCCATGAATGACCAGGGACCAGAAATCAAACAACAACTATGCGGAGGACCCATGGAAACGAATCACGAATCCCAAGACCCCAAGCACGAGTCCGGGGACCCCACCCCGGACGCCAAGTCCGGCGACGGGGGCAAGGATGCCAGCACCCTCCCCGACGGGTCCGGCACAAACCGTGAAGGCGGCGGTTCCGAGCAGGGGCAGGAAGACGGCGGATCGTCCTTCGACGCCGGATAGTCAATTACAGCCCCAAGTGCATTTCCCACAACAAGGAGCAGGCCCCCTGGCAGGGGGCCTGCTCCTTGTTGAAGCCAGCCCTAACTGCCCTTCGTCAGCAATGCCAGCACGGCGGCATCGGGCTGGCGCTTCAAGGAAGCCACCCTGCCCTGCTCAAAGAGGGCAATCACCCGCGGATTCACGTAGGAGTCCCTGGCAATGGCGGGAGTGTTGTGCAGCCACGCCGCAGCGTCCTTGATGGCTGCCGTCACGGCGGCGGGGGACGATGCCCCGGAGCGTTGTGAGCGCGCCAGCGAGAGGGCTGCTGTCACAGTTCCCTGCCAGGTCCTGAAGTCCTTGGCGGTAAAGCCTGACCCCGCCACCTGCCCCAAATAGGCATTGACCTCCGAATCGGAAATGGACTGCCACGTCTTTTTGCGTCCGGACTTCACCGGGTGGCTCAGTGCCGGTCCGGTGCGTGGCGTGCGCGGCATCGCAGCAAAGAAGTCACTGAGCAGGGCATCGTTGAGGTGGATGTCCCAGGTGCCGGCCGATTTCCCACGGAACATCAAATGCAGCGCCTGTCCTTCAACACTGACGTGGCGCCGCTGCAGGGTGGTGGCTCCAAAGGAACCATTTTCATCTGCATACGCCGCACCCCCCACCCGCAGTGCAGCCCGGTCCATGAGCCGGACCGCCGCTGCCAGGGCACGCCGTCGAGCATTTTCCTCCTGTTTCAGGTCCCTGGTCACCGTCCTGCGCAGGGCAGGCAGGCGCTGGGCAAACGCCAGGGAACGGATGAATTTTTCATCATCGCGCAGTTCCCGCCACTGTGGATGGTAAATGTACTGGGTGCGCCCTGAAGCATCCACGCCTGTTGCCTGGATATGGGCCCGGCGGTCACTGGCAATCCAGACGTGGTCCCAGGCGGGGGGAATGGCCAGGGCCTGGATGCGGCCCAGCAGGGCCGCAGAGCTGATGCGCCGGCCATTGGCTGAGGTGTACGTGAATTCGCCACCGGTGGTTTGGCGGCTGATCCCGCCTGTCCCGGGCTTGACGCGATGGAGCTGCTGCACTTCTTCAGCCAAGGTACTCTCCTGCCGCTCGCGCCTGCCCGGCGCCTATGAATGCTGTGGCCACTACTGCTGCGCAATGCCAGGCGTTAAGGCGCTTGCCCCGCCAGCAATCATGTGCTGGCGGGGCAGATTAATTCGCCCCTGGTGGGCGCTTTTTATTACTTCTTGGGGGCTTTGGCCTTGACCTCTTCAGTGGTCAAGGCACCCGCTTCCGTTTCCAAATGTGCGCGCATGAACCACTGGAAAAGTTCCAGCTGGCCGGTCTGGCCAATCAACAGATCCTCCGTGACGGGGTCAAGCTCGCCCACCGCTGAAATGGCGTCGCGGTGGCTGGAGACCACACCGTCGTAGACCTTGTCCAACGCCGCCAAGTGTTCCTGCGTGGTGGCACGGCCCAATTCGTAGTCGTCCCATGCCCTCTCGCGCACCAAGGCGCCGGGCAGGCCGTTGGGAGAGTCCCCCAGGGTGGCAATACGTTCGGCGGTTTCATCAATCATGGCCCGCACCAATTCAATTTGCGGGTCAAGCATGGTGTGGACGCCAATGAAATCCCGTCCCACCACATTCCAGTGGGCGTGCTTGAGCGTGAGTTGAAGGTCATTCAGGGCGTGCAGCCTGCCTTGCAGAATGGCGGCAACCTGGTGCCCGTCTTCCAGCGCCAGGCCCGGAACTGTGAATTTCGTTGTGGAAGTCTTCTTGGTGACCATGAAAAATTATCCTCTCGAAACCGATTGGTCGGTAGCGACCGTTGTAACTGCCACGCTAACGAGTTGCAGGAGGCGGCGCCAGTGCCGGACCCATTCATAACGGCCTTGGAACCACCCCGTTGCCCTGTGTTTGCCTGCTTTTGTCACGGGTTTTCGGCCCTGAGCGAAAGCCTGCTTTCCAATGCCTGCAGCAGGCGCCGAAGGTCCAAGGCCACTGCAGCCCCCGGTGCCACCGAAGCGGTCTGCGACGGGGGTGAAGCGGCAATCGCCTGGTTTAAGTGATCCAGGCTTTCGTGGGCGGCAGCGAACACCGGCTCCAGGGGATCGCCCTCATCCCAGGTGAGCAAAATTTCCGCCACCGCTGACAAACTGTCGGCCACGGGACTGCTCAATTCTGGCGGCAGCCGCAGCTGCAGGGGGCCTTCCCAGATGGCACTGGCCAGCACTTCCGACAAATCGCGCACATAGAAGGAAACATTCTCCAACACAGCCAGATCCTCATGGCTGCCGGCCAGCAAGGCGTTCCGGGAACGGCGCCGGGCCCGTGGATTGGCCCGCTGGCTTTCGGCAGCTTCATGCACGGCGCCCCGCACCTCTGCCACGACGTCGTCAAGGAGACGTCCGCGGCTGGCCCATTCCTCATGGTCCGGGGGCCACTGCTCGGTCAGGGCGGCAGCTGCATCCTTCAACTGATCAGCCAGGACCTTGCGCGCACGGCGGATCTGGGCCTGGGCGGCGTCGAGGGCCAATGGCGGGAAAATGGTGCCGTTGACCACCAGTCCAACCACCACGCCCAAACCCATTTGAAGGCCGTAGCCCAGGGAAAACACCTCGGCGCGGCTGCTGCCACCAATGATGAGCACCAGCAGTGTGGCCACGGGAACGTAGTCCCGTCCGGCACCAAGCCTGGGCACCCCGCCCAAAAGCACACCGGCTCCCACCGCCACGGAAATGGTGATGATGTTGGGCGCGCCCAGCAGTAGCACCGCGGCGGCAAGAACGATGCCCAGAAGCACCCCGAGCAACGTCTGGAAAGCCGTCCGGAGCGAACCCATGAAGGTGGGATACATGCTCACCAGCACCCCAAGCGGGGCATAGTACGGATACTCGTTCACCACCCCGGGCATCAGCGGGGCCAGCACCCAGGCAATGCCCACGGCCACGGCCGTCTTTGCCGCCAGCAGAATGCGCTGGCCCGTGACAGTTGATTTAAATCCGCTTTTGAAGTCCATCAGTAACTTTCCGCCTTTCAGAACTCCGGCACCTGATCAGCCTTCCACCCTAGTGCCCGGAGCCGACTCCTTGGCGGGTGCAATGGCTGCAGGAGGCGCAACCGCCCCACATGTGACTAAGCTGTAAATGCCAGCCACTACAAGCGACCATTTCAAAAAGACACCAAAAGTCAGAGTTGAGAAGTTTCGTAGAATAGGAGTTTTGCCGCAATGACAGCAAACGAAGACCTGAGCAAAATCATTGACATCATTAAAGACCACCCGATCGCCATGTTGACCACCCAGGGACCTGAAGGTTTGCTCAGCCATCCCATGACGGTGCTCAAGGTGGAGGATGACGGCGAGCTGTGGTTCTTCAGCTCGGCGGGCACCACCCCGGTGGAAAATATTGAGCAACGGGCCCAAGTGAATGTGTCCTTTGCCGCCAAGGACCAGTGGCTGTCCGTGCAGGGCGAAGCGGCAGTCATCACCAGTGAACCCAAGGCCCGTGAACTATGGAACCCCGCCGTGGCCGCCTTCTATCCCGACGGGCCTGAATCCCCGGAACTGCGCCTTGTCCGGGTCCGTCCCGACGGTGCAGAATATTGGCAGACGCCCGGCGGCACCTTGGCAACAGCGTTGAGCTGGGCCAAGGCGCGCATCACGGGCGGGAAAATGAACGCCGGGGAAAGCCACACCGTAGACCTCTAAGGCTTCACACTGCTTCCCACGTCCTCATGAACCAAGGAGAATGCCATGAAAGCCAAGTTGTCCTTTCTCGCCGGAGCCGCACTGGGTTATGTATTAGGCACCCGTGCCGGCCGCGAAAGTTACGAAAAAATCAAGGCCTCCGCCCAGCAGGCCTGGTCCAAGGACGCCGTGCAGGACACGGTGGCCACAGTGCAGGACACGGTAAAGACCCAGGCCGGCGAGGTGGTGCACAAGCTGGTGCAGCAGGTTCTGCCCGGCGAGAAGTCCGATACACCGGATGCGGAGGCAGGCGGTGCGGAGCAAGGTTCAACGGAGCCAAGCTCGCCGAACTCCAAGACCCCGTCCTCGGAGAACGGCTTGTACGGCTCCGGCGGCAACCCGCTGGACATCGTCCCGGAGGTTTCCGATGAATTCCCGGATGCCGGACTCGGCGGCGAAGGCCAAAGCCGTACCGGAGACAACCGGCCAGTAACCGGCGTTTAGGCCTTAGATCCCCCAGTGGATCCGCCATTGAAACGCGCAGCAACAGATGTTGAAAGGAATGACTGATGACACACCATGACCAGTACACCTTCACGAACCCTGTGACCCGTTACCCCAAGATCAGCCCGCCCATCCAGGACCAGCCCGAGCCGGGATTGGACCGGGATTTGGAACCACAGACAGACCGGGGCGAGAAGTCCTACCGCGGCACCGGACGCCTTGCCGGGCGCAGGGCCCTGATCACCGGCGCCGATTCCGGCATTGGCGCCGCCGTCGCCATTGCCTTCGCCAGGGAAGGCGCCGATGTGGCGTTGTCCTACCTGCCCGCGGAAGAGGCTGACGCCCAGGCCGTTGCCGAAGTCATTCGGGAGGCCGGACAAAAGGCGGTGTGCCTGCCCGGCGATATTTCCGATGCCGGCAACGCGCGCCAACTGGTGGCCGATGCGCTCGAACAACTGGGCGGACTGGACATCCTCATTAACAACGCCGGCCGGCAGATTGCCGTGGAGAACCTCGAAGAGCTCAGTGATGAACAGTTTGAAGAGACGTTCAAAACCAATATTTTTGCCATGTTCTGGATCACCAAAGCCGCACTTCCGCACTTGTCCGCAGGGGCTTCCATTGTGAACACCACCTCGATCCAGGCGTACAACCCCTCCCCCGAGCTGATTGACTACGCCTCCACCAAGGCTGCCATCAACAACTTCACCAAGGGACTGGCCCAGCAGCTGGCGCCACGGGGAATCCGGGTCAACGCAGTGGCGCCGGGACCCATTTGGACACCCCTGCAGGTCAGCGATGGCCAGCCCAAGGAAAAGCTGCCCGAATTCGGTCAAAGCACCCCGCTTGGCCGTGCAGGCCAGCCCACGGAACTTGCGCCGGCCTATGTCTTCCTGGCTTCTTCCGAATCAAGTTACGTCATGGGGGAAACGCTCAACGTCAACGGCGGCACCCCCAGCCCCTAGAACCCCATTGGCGCCCCGACGCCCCTGCCCCCACTGCCGGCCACCAGTTCGGCCAGGGGGCGGGGGCGTCCGGGTGGGCGAAGCACTGAAGTATCCGAGCCAGCAGCGTTATAAGTGAGGTGGCCAGCATGGCAGGCAAGGAGCCCAGCCGTTTGGTGGAGCAGTCCCTGGAGGTGGCTGCAGCCATTTCCCAAGCGGCCCGGACCAGTGGCACAAGCGTGGCCGTGGCCGAATCCTTAACCAGTGGCAGCATCTCCTGCCACCTGGGTGCCGCGGAGGAATCCTCCAACTGGTATTTGGGTGCCGTAACCGCCTACAGCTCCGAAGTGAAGTTCTCCGTGCTGGACGTGCAGCGCGGTCCCGTCATCACTGCCCTTTGTGCGCAGCAAATGGCTGCCGGGGTGGGCAAACTCATGGGCGCCGACTTTGCCCTGGCGGTGACCGGGGTTGGCGGGCCCGGTCCGGAGGAGGGCAGCCCCGCCGGAACGGTCTTTATTGCCATCCACCACGCTGGAAACAGCACCGTGGAGGAGCATCATTTCCACGGGGACGCATCCCACATTGTGCAGGCAACCACCCAGGCGGCACTGCGCATGCTTGAGGCGGCAATGCGAACCTCAACCGCCGCCTAGACCCCAGAACCGGCAACAAAAGTTGGCACAAAGGCACTAGGGTTTGGGTACCGCAACAAATCATCCACCCAGTGTCTGCCTTGCCGCACACCCACAAGGAGATTGACCATGAAGTTTCCCACGCCCCGCGGACCGCTCAGTGGTGCGCTCTTGGAACTGCTGCGGTCTCCGGCAGACGGTGCCGCCGGGACCGTGGCAGGCTGGAACCGCGAGGTGGCTGAGGCGGTGGACAGGGCCCAGGACATCAGCACGCAGGAGGACCTGCAGCTGACCTTGTTCTGCCTGTACGAACTGCACTACAGTTCCCTGGATGGCGCGGATGAGCAATGGGAGTGGCATCCAGGCCTCCTGGCGGGGCGGGCCCTGATTGAGGCGGCCTTTGAACAGCAACTGCGTGCCGCCGTGGAACTGCCCGACCTTGATGCGGCCACCAGTGATGACGTGGCGCAGACACTTTTCTCCATGGCTGCGGCCGATTCCGGTCCATCCATGTCCCGTTATGTGGCAAAAAAGGCCAGCGAAGAACAATTGCTGGAATTCCTCATCCACAAGTCCATCTACCAGCTCAAGGAAGCCGATCCACACACCTGGGCCATTCCGCGGCTGACCGGGCGGGCCAAGGCCGCCATGGTGGAAATTCAAAGCGATGAATACGGCGGGGGCCGGGCGGCGCGCATGCACTCGGCACTCTTTGCCCGCACCATGCGCATGATGGAACTGGATGACAGCTACGGCAGCTATCTTGACGCGGTGCCGGCGTTGACCTTGGCCAATAACAACCTGATGTCCATGTTCGGGCTGAACCGCCGCCTCCGTGGGGCCATTGTGGGCCACCTGGCCATCTATGAAATGACATCCTCCCAGCCCAACCGGCTGTATGGGAATGGTTTCCGCCGGCACGGCCGCTCCCCGGAAGTCACGGAATACTTTGATGAACATGTTGAAGCCGACGCGGTCCACGAGCAGATTGCCGGCCGCGACCTGGCCGGCGGCCTCTTTGAAAGCGAACCCAAGTTGTTGGCTGACATTTATTTTGGCGCCGCCGCCGCCCTGCTTCTGGATGGGCGCTCCACTGCCCGCACCATGTCAGCCTGGGAGGCACACGGCAGCTCCCTGCTGACGGCGCTGCCCCAACAGGCGGGGCTGGCATCATGAGCGCGGCCTCCGAACAGGAAATCGTTGTCTGCCCCGACGGCCCCCTGCTGGTCCGGGGCGACTTTGAGATTGTTTCCACCACCGGCCAGGACATTCCGCGGCGCCGTAAAACCGTGGCCCTGTGCCGTTGCGGCGCCTCGGGCATCAAACCCTTTTGCGACGGCACCCACAAGCTCATCGGCTTTCGCAGCGAACCGCCGGCCAGTCCTGACCCATCCACCGCCGCCGGGCAGGCCGGGGACGCAGGCTAAAGACGGGCACGAATAATCCGCGGGGCCAGGTACAGTGCCAGAAGAAACACGCAGGCCCCCACAGCCCCCGCCACCGCGGCCTGCACACTGCCCAGCACCATGTAAAAAATCAGGGCCGTGGTGCCTGTGAGCAACAAGGCTATGAGCACAAGGACAATGGCCACCACGCGGTGCCCGGTGGCCACCAGTTTGTCCTTGACCTGCAGGCCAAAGAGCTGCCGGTGCACGGCCACCGGCATGAGCATCAAGGCGGTGGCCACCGCCGCCACCACCACCAGTGCCAGGTACAGCAGCACGCCCTTTTGATCCAGTTCCTCAAAGCGCCGTTGAAACGGCAGGGTCAACAGGAACCCTGCAGTGATCTGTGTGCCCGTCTGCATAACGCGCAGCTCCTGCAGCAACTCATTCCAGTGCCTGTCACGTTGTTCATTGCGGGTTTCATTCCGTCCGCTGCGGGCCGCCTGGCCACCACCGGAATTGTGGGGATCAACCTCATGTACCACCTGTGCCTCCTGCGCTTTAGAAGGCAGTTTAGCCCTCCTGCAGCTGCAAAGGGCAGCAGCTGCCGGCACGGACATGGGCGTGGTCCGGATGCGTGGGGACGCCGCCGGACGTATGATCCGGGCAACGGCAAAAAGGAAAGCGGAGTGCGAAAGGACTGGGCTACATCATGAAGCTGCAGTTTATTGGATACCTTGGCTGCATTGGGTTGATTCTGGCCTTCATATTTCTGATGGCCCTCATGGGCCGCTAGGAGTGAATTGTCATGAAGAAAATGCTGCGGAACAACGGCCTGGGTTTATTGTTTGGAGCTCTTTTTCTGCTTGCGCTGGCCGGCCAGGCCGTCACAGGGCACGCGTTGTTCAATGAAGAACAGCTCAGCTCCGGCTTTCCCACCGTGGGCTTCCTGCATTACATCAGCTCGTCCAGCTTTGGCGTGGACGTGGCGGAAAACTGGCAATCGGAGTATTTGCAGTTCCTGTTGTACATCACCGCCACCGTGTGGCTGGTCCAAAAGGGTTCACCGGAATCCAAGGACGTCCACAAGGCGGGGCCCGGCACCGCACAGGAACAGCTGACCGGCCCCTACGCAGGGGTTGCTTCCCCGGCCTGGGCCAAAATCTCCGGCTGGCGCCGGCACTTGTTTGCCAACTCCCTGGCCTTGGTCATGGGGACAATTTTTCTGCTGTCCTGGCTGGCCCAATCCGTGGCCGGGGTCAACGCCTACAACCTCCAGCAGCGTCAGGAGCTGCAGGAAACGCTGACGTGGGGGGACTATGTGATGTCCGCCGAATTCTGGAAGCGCACCTTGCAAAACTGGCAATCCGAGTTTCTTGCCGTGGGTTCAATGGTGGTCCTGTCCATCTACCTGCGCCAGGCCGGGTCCCCGGAATCCAAGCCCGTCGGCGCCGCCCACGGCCAGACCGGGGCCATGAATTAGCAGCCCCTGCACTGTGCGGACCCCTTTAGATCTGTACTGAAATATGGGCATACTGGCAGTGGCAACCGTTCTTCAAGAAAAGGAGCTACCAGCTATGAAAGCACTGACTTGGCAAGGCAAAAGGAACCTCAGCATCGAGGAAGTTCCCGACCCCGTGATTCAGGAGCCCACAGACGCCATCATCAAGGTCACCTCCACGGCCATTTGCGGATCCGATCTGCACTTGTATGAGGTTTTGGGCCCCTACATGCACAAGGGCGACATCCTGGGCCACGAACCCATGGGCATCGTCATGGAAGTGGGCAGTGCCGTGAAAAATTTGGCCCCGGGTGACAGGGTGGTGATTCCCTTCAACATAGCGTGCGGCAGCTGTTACATGTGCTCCCTGGGACTGCAGTCCCAGTGCGAGACCACCCAGGTGCGCGCGAAGGGCTCTGGGGCCGCCCTGTTTGGCTACTCCGAACTGTACGGCTCCGTCCCCGGCGGCCAGGCGGAGTATCTGCGTGTGCCGCACGCGGATTACGGCCCCATCAAGGTCGGCCACGATCTTGATGACCAGCAGTACCTGTACCTCTCCGACATTCTCCCCACCGCATGGCAGGCGGTGGCGTATGCAGCAGTGCCCGACGGCGGCACGCTGGCAGTTTTCGGGCTGGGCCCGGTGGGACAGTTCTGCGCCCGCATCGGCAGGCATTTGGGGCACCGTGTCATTGGCATTGACCCCGTGCCAGAGCGCCGCGCCATGGCACAGCGGCACGGCATTGAAACCTTGGATTCACATGAACACATTGGCGATGAGCTGCGCGAACTCACCGACGGCAGGGGCCCGGACGCCGTGGTGGATGCCGTGGGCATGGAGGCCCACGGTTCGCCGGTGGGCGGCTTCGCCCAGTTCGCGGCCGGGCTGTTGCCGGATGCGCTGGCGCAAAAAGCCATTGAGACAGCCGGTGTGGACAGGCTGGCGGCACTGCACGCCAGCATTGATGCCGTCCGCAGGGGCGGAACCATTTCGCTCAGCGGGGTCTACGGCGGCATGGCCGATCCCATGCCCATGCTGACCCTCTTTGACAAGCAAATCCAGCTGCGGATGGGCCAATGCAATGTCAAGCACTGGATTCCCGAGCTGCTGCCCCTGGTGGAGCAGTCGGGGGACCCGCTGGGTGTGCACGACCTCATGACGCATGAGGTGCCGCTGGAGCAGGGCCCGGAGGCCTATGAAATGTTCCAGAAAAAAGAAGACGGCTGCATCAAGGTGGTTTTGAAGCCCTGACCCCTCCAGCCCCGCTATCAGGGGCGGGCCTCGTTGAAGCGGCCGGCCGCCCGGCGTCCCAGCCGGGTGAGCCGGTCGTGGACGGCGCGTATGGCCGGGTCCATCCGGCTGCGGGCCTGCGCGCCTTCCATGGTGGCTTGATCCCCCGAAGCCGGACCGGGCAGCAGGCGGCCCGCGCGTCCCAACAGGGCCGCCGTGAATGCCGGGGCCAGGCCGTGGACGCGGATGGCCACCTTGGCCAGCGGCGTCAACACCACCATGGTGCGCCCGGCCAGGACCCCCTTGACCATGCGGGCGGCTGCGCGTTCCGCAGCCATGGAGACCACGGGGGTGGATGCACCGAGCGAAAACCAAAAGTATTCGGCGCTTTGCCGGCCCGTGAACAGGGCCCGCAGATGCGAGCCGGTGCGCATGAGTCCGGGCACAATGGTGGTCACTGAAACGCCGCTGCCGCTGAGCTCCGAGCGCAGTCCCTGCGAAAAGCCCACAGCCCCAAATTTGGCTGTGCTGTAAGGCAGCAGGTGTGGCACGCTGACCATGCCGCCAATGGAGGTCACGGTGGCAATGTGCCCGCTGCCGCGGCGGCGCATGGGCTCCACCACGGCCAGGGCCAGGTTGACGGGACCCCAGAGCATCGTGGAAACGGCTTGTTCAAAGTGGCCGTGGTCCAACTCGGCCAGGGGCCCCACCTGGATGGTGCCGGCCACTGTGATCAGCACCTCAATGGGGCCGATCCCGTTTTCAATGCCGGCCACCAGGTCAACGACTGCGGCATTGTCACCGACGTCGCAGACCCGTGGGTGGACCTCGAAACCGGCACCGCGCAGTTGTTGCGCCGCCGCATCCAAGGTGTCCGCGTCGCGGGCACAAATCACCAGCCGGTAGCCGCGGGCACCAAGCTCGTGCGCCAGCAACAGGCCCAAGCCGCGGGATGCTCCGGCCACCAGCGCAATTTTCTTAGTCATTGGGTTCTCCAAGCACTCCAGGGCCCCCGGGTGGGACTGCTGCCTTAAGCAGTATCAGAACTCGCCGCTTCCAGGGAGGCCGGCGGCGGTGCTGCGGCCATCTTTTCCACTAGCGCGGTGGTGGAGTGGTCAGGCACGTAGTCCAAAATTTCCACCCGCCCGCCATGGGCGAGCACTTGTTGTGTCTCAGCAAGCATTTCCGGACTGTAGTCCCCGCCCTTGGCATAAATGTCAGGTTTGAGCAGGCGGATCAAGTCCACGGCGGTGTCCTCGCCAAACACCGTGACATAGTCCACGCAGCTCAGAGCGGCCAACACACCTGCACGGTCCGCGGCCTGGTTCAGCGGCCGTCCGGAGCCCTTCAGGCGGCGCACCGAGGCGTCACTGTTCAGTCCCACAATGAGCAGCTCGCCCAGTTGCCTGGCCTGGTTCAAGTAGCTGGTGTGGCCCCGGTGCAGCACGTCAAAGCAGCCGTTGGTCAACACCACCCGCTGCCCTTGGGACCGCGCCGCGGCCACGTGACGGGCCAGTTCCTGCGGTTCCAGCACGCGTTCGGCGAAGTTGCCCAGCCGGTGCGCCAAATCCGCGGTGGAACACACCGCCGTGCCACTGCGGTGCACGGCAATGTCGGCGGCCATTTGGGCCAGATCCATGGCAGTGGTCAATGGCACGCCGCAGGCCCGCGCCAAGGTCAATGCCGCCACGAAGGTGTCCCCGGCACCAGCCGTCTGTGTCTCCGACACCGGACGTGCCCAGGTGCGGTGGGTGGTGCGTGCCGCCGCCAGCAGCACGGTGCCTTCCTGATCCAGCGTCACCACAACATTGGCGGCCTGCGCCGCAGCCAGCAGCGCCTCCTGGTGGTCCAGTGCCCACTGTGCCCGGGGGCGGCGGGGGTCGGGCAGTTGCACCAGGCGCAGCGCCTCCTGCCAGTTCGGTGTGACCACGTCCGGGGCCAGCGGCGCCCAGGGCCGCACATCGTGGGCGTCCACCACGAACACCGTGTGCGCGGCGGCCTTCGCGCGCAGGGCCGGCGCCAGGTGCACGGGCAGGCCGCCGGAGCCGTAGTCGGCAATGAGCACCGCATCCGCATCCGCGCAGGCCGTTTCCAACGCCGCCCCCAGCGCAGCCGTCTGCTCCGGGGCCAGGGGGGTGCCGCCGTCGTCCATGCGCAGCAGCAGCTGCCCGGAAGCCACCACCCGCGTTTTGGAGGTGGTGCGGTGGCCGGGGACCACCAGGACGTTGGAGGTGTCAATTCCGGCCTCCTGCAGCAGGGACACCACAGTGGTCCCGCCCCGGTCGAGGCCCACGGCACCAATGACTGTGACCTGTGCGCCCATCGCCGCCAGATTCACCGCCGTATTGGCCGCCCCGCCCGGGGCAAAGCGCCTGAGCCCCATGTCCACCACGGGTGCGGGGGCTTCCCGGCACATGCGCTCCACGGTGCCGTCCCACCAGCTGTCCAACAGCAGCTCGCCCAGCACCACAATGTGGGGGCGGGCCTCGGCCAGCAGCCCCGGCACCTGCGGGTTCAGGCCGCGCAGGGCGGCAAACTCTTCACTTCGGGCCTTCATGGACGGATCCTTCCTCTGTCACTGTCTGATTTGCCGGGTCAACGCCCAGGGCACCGGGTGCGGTTGTTGTCAGGGCCAGGAGTCCTCCTCCTCGTGGCAGATCACCAGCTCGCGCACCTCGCAGCCGCGCGGCTGGGTGAGGGCAAAAACCACCGCGTTGGCCACCGCCTGGGGATCATTGAGGCGGGAATCGTCGCTGGGTTTGTACTGCTCGGCCCTGTCATCAAAAAAATGGGTCTTCATGCCGGCGGGGATCAGCGTGGTGACACCCACCCTGCCCTTGTTCTCCGCCGCCAGCGCGCGGCTGAAACCAATCACCCCAAACTTGGAGGCACAGTAGGCGCTTGCCTCGGGCAGCGCCCGCAGGCCCAGGGAGGAGGCCACCGTGACCACCGAGCCGTGCCGCTCCTGCAACCACGGCATGGCGGCACGGATCACTGCCGCGGTGCCCAGCAGGTTCACCATGACCACCTTGTCCCACTCCTGGGCCGGGACGTCCTCCAGGCGTCCGCACCTGTCAATGCCGGCCGCCGTCACCACCGCGTCAATGCCGCCACACGATTGCGCCACATCCGCCACCGCCTGTGCCACGGCCGCGGAATTGGAGACGTCCACTTGATGCGCCTGCACATCCTGGACGGCCTGCACGTTCTGGTCCAGCACCACCGGCACTCCGCCGGCGTCGGCTACGGATTTCACCACCGCAGCCCCCAGCCCCGAGGCTCCCCCGCTGACAATGACAACCTTGTTGGCCAAACTTTTCATCTGTTGCATCTGTAATTTTCCTCTTCCTGTCATGGTGCGGATTGGCCGAACGTTTTAATTGCCGGCCCTGGCCAACGCCTGGGCCAACAAGGTGGTGGAGTGTTGGCGGTGGTACGGGACCGTGACCACCTGCCCGCCCCAGCTGCGCACCGCCTGCGCCTCCGGCAGTGTGTCCGCGGAATAGTCGGCCCCCTTGACCCACACATCCGGGCGCAGGGTGCGCAGGGCCTGTTCGGGGGTGTCCTGCTGGAAAAGCACGACGGCGTCCACGCTCGCCAAAGCGTGCAGCAGCTCCATCCGTTCCGCCTCGGCGTTGATGGGACGTTGGGGGCCCTTCCTGGCGCGCACCGAGGAATCGGAATTCAACAGCACAATGAGGCAGTCGCCCAGGGCGCGTGCCTGGGCGAGCATGCGCACATGCCCGGCGTGGAGCAGGTCAAAGCAGCCTCCCGTGGCCACCACCGTCCCGCCCCGGGCACGGACCTGCGCGGCCAGTTCCTGCGCACTTGTGAATCCCTGGGCCGGCACGGAGTGCCCGGTGCCGGATTCCGGCGCGCCGGGGGCGGTGTCAAATTCCGGCGCGCCGGTGGCGGGGTTGGGGGCCAGGGACGCGACGCCCCCCTGGTGCAAAAAGCGGCCTGTCAGGCCCACCGCTGCTTCCACCGCCGTGGAAATGGGTGCCGCCTGCGCCAGGTGCACCGCCAGCGCGGAGGCGAACCGGTCCCCGGCGCCGCAGGAGTCGGCCACTGTCAGCACCGGGGCGGGAAGCAGCAGCGGGGCGACGCCTTCACCGTCGCTGTTTTGCAGCATCAACGCTCCCCGCTCGGCCAGGGTGACCACCACCGCGCGGCTGTGCCACCGTTGCAGCAGGGCCCTGCCCGCCCGCGTGGCGGCCTCGATGCCGTTGCCCTGCGTGCCGGACAGGGTCAACGCCTCACCCAGGTTGGGAGTCACCGCCGCCACCCCCGGCACCGGCTCCACTCCGCGCGGATGCGGATCCCACACCACCGGCACCACCGCTGCCCGGGCCTGCAGGACCTCCCGCAGCAGCGGATCCCTAAGCAAACCGTGCCCGTAGTCGGCAACGACAATCACTTCGGCCCGGGCGCAGGCGGCCACCATGGCCGCCGTCGCCCCGCCTTGGCGGACGTCCTGACAGCCGGAGTCAATGCGCGCCACCTGGGCCTTGTTGGCCCGCAGGCGCGTCTTGCTCGGCGTGGGGCCGTGGATTTCGGCAGCCAGCAGCTGCACTCCCGTCAGAGCCCGGCGCAGCTGCGTGGCGCCGTCGTCGGCCGCCAGCGCCGTCACCAGTGTGACATCATGGCCGTCCGCCAGCAGCAGGGAGGCCACGAGCCCGGCGCCGCCGGCCCGGATCTGCTGCCGCTGCAGGTCAATCACGGGCACCGGCGCATCCGGGCACAGCCTGGTGGCCGCGCCGTCCCAGTCCTGATCCAGCAAAACGTCCCCCACCACACAGATCTTCATCGTGGCCCCCCGGGTCCGGTGCAGCCGAGACGTTCAATTTCGGCGTCAAAGCAGGCGCACAGGGCATGAATGGCCACCAGTTGGGCTTCCTGCACGCTGGCGCCCCTGCCCACCAGGGCCAGGTGCTGCCCGGCAAGCTCCGCCAAGGGATTGGGTGCCGGTCCGGTCATGGCCCAGGTCTGGAGCCCGCGCCGTTGTGCCTCCCGGGCGGCGTGCAGCAGGTTTTCGCTGCAGCCACTGGTGGAGAGCAGCATCAAAATGTCTCCGGCCTTTCCATGGGCTGCCACCTGGCGGGCAAAAACCTGTGCAAAGCCGTAGTCATTGCCAATGGCCGTCACCGCCGAGCTGTCAGCATGCAGGGCAATGGCCGCGAAGGCGGGACGGTCCTTGAGGTACCTGCCCACAATTTCGGCGCTCAGGTGCTGGGCCTCGGCGGCGGAGCCGCCATTGCCGGCCACCAAAAGCCGTCCCCCGCTCCAGAGCTGCTGCGCCAGGGCAGCACCCCAGGTGGCCAGCAGCCCGGACTGGGCGCTCAGGGACGCCAAGGTGGGGCCCAGTTCGCGCACATGCCTGTCCACCACTTCCTGCAGCGGCCGGGACAGGGTCAATGACGCCTGCTGGTCGATGCTCATTGGGCCCACCCTTCCCAGCGGATGCCCGCGGCCGCACCCTCGGCACGCACTGTGCCGCGGTGCCGGGCAGCCACCATGCGGGCATATATTTTCTCCGTTGCCGCCGCCACGTTTTCCCAGGCGTACCGGGAATTTACCCGTGCCACACCGGCGGCGCCGAGCTGTTGGGCCAGCGCCGGGTCCCCCAGGATGGCAGCGAGCGCCTGCGCCACGGCATCCGGATCACGCGGCGGCACGTGCAGACCCGTCCGGCCATGCACCACCGAGTCCTTCAAACCGCCCACGGCCGCAGCCACCACCGGCCGTCCGCAGGCCATCGCTTCCAACGGCACAATGCCAAAGGGTTCGTACCAGGGCGTGCAGACCACGGCATCGGCGCTGCGCAGCAGGGCCGGAATTTGGGACCGGGACAGCTGTCCACGCAGGGTGACCTGATCGGCCACGCCCAATTCGGCGGCCAGGTCCATTAACCGCCGGGCCTCCGGATCCGAGGCAATGCCGCCTTCGGCCCCGCCCACAATCATCAGTTCCACATCGGTGAAGCCCAGGGCCGCCAACGCGGCCAGGGCGCTGACGGCGGTTCCCACGCCCTTGCGCGGCACCAGCCGGCCCAGGGTGACAATGCGGTGGCTGCGGCCCCGCACCTCCTGGGCTCCCTGGGGTGTGAACAATGCGGTGTCCACTCCACAGGGCGCCACGGCAATGGTCTTGGCGGCCACACCCATGGCCTTGAGTTCAAAGACCTCGTCGGAGCAGGTGGCGATGGTCATGTCCACGGTCCGTCCCACCCACGGCTCCAGCTCCACCCGTTCGTCCGGGCTGGTGTCCGCCACGCCCTGGTGCCGGCGCTTGACGGTGCCCAGGGCGTGGAAGGTTTCCGCCACGAGGGGACGCTGCAGGCCGGCGCGTTGGCATTGCGCAGCCGCTTCAAGGCTGGCGACGCCCGACATCCAAAAATGGCCGTGGACTATCTCGGGCGGGCGCACCTGCCAGTGATCGACAATGCCGTTGGCCAACTCCTGCATCCAGGGCAGGAGTTCGTCCTTGGACAGCTGCCGCGCGGGCCCGGCGTCCACATGCACCAGTTCCACGCCCGGGCCAAAGCGGGTCACCGAGGGCAAATGCGGGTCATCGCGGCGGGTGAAGACGCTCACCTCATGCCCGCGGCGCACCAGGGCCGCCGACAGTTCCGCCACATGGACATTCTGGCCGCCGGCATCAACTCCCCCGAGCGCGGCCAGCGGGCTGGCGTGCTCGGAAACCATTGATATTTTCAAGGGAACCTCCTAGGTCAGGACAGTCATGACAGTCAGGCAAGCAAACGAAGGGGGCAAGGGGCGCCGGGGCCGGCGCTAGGTGCACTCATGCAGCAGCACATCCCAGTCCCGGAGGAAACGTTCCAGGGAATAATGGGCCAGTGCCGCTTCGCGGGCAATCTTGCCGCGCCGTGCAGCTTCCCCGGGGTCGTTGAGCAACAAGGTGGCGGCATTGAGCAGCTCCGCCATGTTGCAGGAGACCGCTCCGGCCTCGGGCGGGACGGCCCGGCTGGCCTCGGTGGCATCCACCACAATGACAGGCATGGCCAGCAGCATGGCCTCAATGAGTGACAGGCCCAGGGACGTCCAGCGCAACGGGTGCAGATACAGCCTGTGTCGGGCCAGTCCGGCATGCAGTCCACTGGCGGGCAGGTCCCCGCCCCAGCGCAGCCGGTGCTCCGGCAGCCCGAGGCTGCCGGCCAGCTGTTCCCCACCCATGCCGTAGACGGTCACCGGTGCCGCGGCCGTGAACTGTGGCAGCAGATCGGTGCCCGTGACCCGTCCGCGCCGGACCGGCTCATTGACCACCACCGCCTGTTCCGCCAACACCCCGGTGTACAGCGCGCCCGGATCCGGCACGCCATGTTCAATCACCACCGTGGGCGCCCGGCCCGAATACCACATCATTTGGTTGAAATGGGTCACGTGGGCCACCACGATCCCGCGCTGGTCCGCGAGCGGGTGGATGCTGTGCGGAACGGCGCCCTTGGGCGTGTTGTGTTCAACAAAGATCGCTGGCATGTCCCGTCCGGGACGGCGCCCGGTAAGAAGTTCAACGGCGTCCATCTCCTCCATCCGCTGCAGGACCACGACGTCGATTTCGCTGTGGCGCAGCTGCTCCACGGGAACTTCCTGCACGGTCTCCGGCCAGGGACGGCCCGCCCGGCCCAGACCCCACGGGCCGCCCCGGTCCGTGGTGGGCAAAAGGTAGTGATGGCCGCCGCGGACAAAGGCATCCATCCAGCCGCCGTGGACATGCCACACAAGAATCTTCACTGATCAACCTTTCGGGGTAGCCCCGTTGTTTTTCTCTGCAGGAGCAAAGCCTCCACGGCGGCAATGACCTCGTCCGCCGTGACATTGTTCAGGCAGGGATGGCCCGGGACGGGGCAGATGCGGGCACGGGAATTGCGGCAGGGCGCCTGCTGATCCCCCAGCACCGTCACCGGCACTCCATAGGGTGCCCACTTTTCGGCCGGAACCACGGGGGAGAACAAACTCACCACGGGGGTGCCCACCGCCGCCGCCAGATGGGCCGGGCCCGTGTTGCCCACCACCACGGCCTGCGCGCCCTGGAGCACCGCGGCCAGTGCCGGCAGGTCCAGCAGGCCGCCAAGGTCCAGGGCACTGTCCCCGGCCACGGTGGAGGTGAGCCGGGTTTCCTCTGCCGAACCCGTCACCACCACTGCATGGCCGCGCTGGGCCAGCAGGGCCACGGCCTCCCGGTGGGCCGAGGCGGCCCAGGCCCGGGCCTCGGCATCGGCGCCGGGGTGGACCACCACATAGGGCTTCGCGGGACGGAAGGGCTGCAGGGGTGGGATGCCGCGCACGGCCAGGGTCCCGGCGTCGTCCGGGGGCAGCGTAAATCCGGCCGCCTTTGCAATGGCCAGGGCCCGCAATGGTTCGGCGAGGTTTTCCGGGAAGTCCTCCCCCGGCCGCAGCCGCACATCGAGCAAGGTGCCGGGATAGTCCACGGAGGCGGCGGTGATGAGGTTGACGCCCGCCAGCCGCAGCAGCAGTGCCAGCGGAAGTGGGGACTGGTGGAAGGAGGTGAGGATGATGGCTTGATCCACGTCTTCCTGCGCCAGCAGGGCCAACAGGGTGTCCATGTGGTTTTGGGTGGCGGGCGGGGCCGGATCGGTGATCCAGGGCGCGTCCCAGACAATGATGGAATCCACTCCGGGCAACAGGGCTGCCGCGGCACTGCCCCGGGGCCCGGCCAAAAACGTCACATGGTCGGCGTTGGCGGCCACGGCACGCACTGCCGGGCCGGCCAGCAGCACATCACCCATGCTGTCCTGCCGCGCCACCAGCACCCGTCCGCCCCTCACACCGCAACCTGCTGCGACCGGGGCGTGGATGCGTTGTCCAGCAGTGCGGTGACGGCCGCGGTCAAATCAGCTGCCACCTGGGGTGCCCAGGCCACTTCCGTCTGCAGGGTCACAGCCGTCGGCACCAGCACTGAACGGCAGCCGGCAGCCTCTGCTGCGTCAATGTCCGCACCAATGTCACCAATGACCGCCAACGACTGCACCGCCAGGCCCCAGTGCGAAGCGGCCGCCAGCACCATGCCGGGCTGGGGCTTGCGGCAGGGGCAGCCGTCCTCGGGCACGTGCGGGCAGATGAACCAGGCATCCATGGGCCCCAGCAGTTCATCCACTCGGCGGTTCACCGCCCAGAGTTGTTCATTGGTGAACAGGCCCCGGCCAATGCCGGATTGGTTGGAGATGATGCCCACCTTCAAGCCGGCGGCCCGAAGGCGGGCGACTGCCTGCACTGCGCCGGGCATGAGTTCCACCAGATCCGGGTCCCCGTTGTAGGGAACGTCCTTGATCAAGGTGCCATCGCGGTCAAGTAGCACTCCATTGAGCTGCTGGACTGTGTTCTGCGTCATAAGTGTTTAGTTCCCCGCCCGGCAGCTTCTAAACAAAATTTTCCCCAGGCCTCAATCCGCGCCGAGCTGGGCGCGGAGTTTGGCCAGCAATGCTGCCAGCGCACGGGAGACCTGCATTTGGGAGATGTCGAGCACGGCGGCAATTTGCTGCTGGCTGAGGTCCTCCTGAAAGCGCAGGGCCAGCAGCTGCCGCTCCCAGGGGGTCAAGTCCCGCAGGGCACAGCGCAGGCTCAGCACCTCGTCAATCCGGGAGAATACATCCTCCGCCTGTCCCCGCCGGTCTGCCCAGGAGGAGCCATAGGCGGCGTTTTGGGCGTCGAGGGACTGTGGGGTGATGCTGTTTTCGCTCAGCAGCGCCTCTTCCACATCCTTCGTTTTCACTGTCAGGGCATGGGCCAGTTCGGCGCAGCTGGGTTCCCGTCCCAGCTGCTGGGTGAGTTCGGGGGTGAGGCGGAACAGGGACGCCCGGAGTTCCTGGACACGGCGCGGTGGACGGACGGCCCAGCCATGGTCGCGCAGGTGCCGCTTGATTTCCCCGCAAATGGTGGGCACCGCGAATACGGCAAAGGCGCGCTCAAAGCCGGGATCGTAACGCAGGGCCGCGTGCAGCAGACCCAAACGGGCAATCTGCTGCAAATCTGACCAGTCCGAGTTGGCCCTCCGGTAACGGCGTGCCAAGGCATCAGCCAAGCCCAAGTGCGCCAGCACCAGCTCCGTGCGTTCAGCACTGAGCCCCCGGGCCGGCGGGGGAACCTGGATTCCGGGCCTCGCCTGGGCGGAGGAAGATGTACCAACTTGTGTCATGACGGCCACCTACAACGTCATCGCAGTGGGCGCCATGGGCTTGACGCACTCTCCATAGGGAAACAGAAGCCCGCAGAAGAATCAAGGGTTTGACGCAGGGCACCCCCTGCGGCCCTGAAAGGGATCAGGCTGGGTTTGAGCTGGGAACGGGCTGGAATTCAGCTGCCCAAAAGTTCCCTGACGTCGGCCAGTACGGCAGCCACGGGCACCTCGTCAACGAAGGAGCCGTCGTGTCCGCAGGCGGGGGCCACGTGCCCGGCGGCGGGCGCGCCGCATTGCGGGCAGCGGGTGTCCCACGCGATCTGCACCCGGTGCCGCACCCGCTGCAAGGGGCCAGCATTGACCATGTTCGGAGCCCAAAAGACGGATGCCGTGGCCACGCCCAACGCCTGGGCCAGGTGCCGCGGACCGCTGTCATTGGCCACCAGCGCTGCACTGCTGCGCAACAACCCGCACAGGGTTCCCAGATCCAGGGTCCCGGCCACCGACCGCACCCATTTGGGCTCGATCCGGGCGGGCAGGAGCCTGCGGGCGGCACCGGCCACCTGCTCCGACAGTGCCGCCTCGGCACTGTCGCCCACCACCAGCACCTGGTGGCCATCCTGCACCAGCGCGGCGGCCACGGCCGCGAAATTGTCCCCCGCCCACCGGCGCCGGGGGTCCTGCGCCCCTGGATGCAGCAACACCAGCGGCCGTGCCGCACCGGCGGGCGGCAGCAGGGCCGCGGCGCGTGCGAGTTCCGCCGCGGTGGCCTGCCAATGCAGCTCCGGGGTGGTTTGTCCGGCACCGGCGAGCGCCACCACGTCAAAGCCGCGCATGGTCTCGTGCTGGAAATACTGGTGCGGCACGGTGCGTTCCAGGGCGCTGGCATCCGCGGCCCGGCTGCCCACCGTATGGCGCGCCTGCAGGCTGCGGATGAAGGGATTGGAGAACCTGCCCCCGCCGTGCAGCTGCACCGCCAGATCAAAGGCCCGGATGCGCATCCGCTGCACAAACCCCTCCAGTTCCGCCGCGTCGGGGCTGCTGCCGGTCTGTGACCTGATCCCCTCGGCCAGGGGCAGGACTTCCACCTCTGCGATGCAGCTGCTGCGGTCCTGCAGGATGGCCGCATGCGAAGGCATGCCCAAGAGGGTGATGCGGGCCTGTGGATACGTGCGGGCCAAGGAGTTCAGGGCCGGCATAGCCATGATCAAATCCCCCAGCCCCCCACCCCGGACCACCGCAATGCTCTTCACCCCGGGAAAGGGCGCGTGTGTCCGTGCGGCGTTCATGGACCGGCTTCCGGCGCCGGCTCAATGTGCACCACCGTCACCAGGGACATTTCATCCAGCAGTTCCGGGCCGTACCCAAAACCTGCTCCGCTGGCGCGCCGCGGCTGGGCCGCACCTCCCGGGGCGCCGCCAAAGACGTTGTTGATCTTCACGGTGCCCACGTCCAGGGCGGCCACTGCCTGCTGGGCGTGCAGCAGGCTTCCGGTCAAGACGCTTGCTGCCAGACCGTACCGCCCGCGGGCAGCGAGCTCCAGGCCCTGGGCAAAGCTGTCCACCACCTGCACGGGAGCCACGGGCCCGAAGGTTTCCTCCTGCATCACTGCCATTGTCTCGGTGCACCCGCGCAGGACGGTGGCCGGATAGTGGCTGCCCAGCTGCTGCGGCACGGCACCGCCCACCGTGGCGTGCGCCCCCTGGGCCACGGCGTCCTGCACCTGCCGGTGGACGTGGTCACGCAGACGCCCGTCCACCAAAGGCCCCAGGGACAGGGCGGCGTTGATTCCGCCGGCCTCCGCCTCCAACGCCTCAAGAAACGCTTCGGCAATGCCCTGGTGGACATAAATGCGTTCCACCGAGGTGCAGATTTGGCCGCTGTTGCTGAAGGCCCCAATGCTGGCCTGCCGGGCCGCCCAGACCGGATCGACGCCGTCGTCCACCACCAACGGGTCGTTGCCGCCGTTTTCCACAATCACGTGCGCTCCGGTGGTGGCGGCCAGCAGGCGAAGCTTCTCCCCCGTGGCGCTGGAACCAACATGCGCAATGACCCGCACATGGCTGTCCGCGGCCAGTGCCGCACCGGTGGCTGCGGCCCCTGTGAGTGTGAGCAGCACGTCCCCCGGAAGTTCCGCGGCCAATACGCGCCCCAGCTCCTGCCCCAGGTGCGGGCAGCGCTCGCTGGGTTTATGCACCACCGTGTTGCCCATCACCAGTGCCGCGCCAATCAGGCCGCAGGCCACCGCCACGGGGTCGTTCCAGGGGGTCAGCGCCGCCACCACACCGCGGGGCCGCTGCACCGTGTAGTCGGCGGCGATCCCCGCGCCCCGCAGGCTCTTGCCCCGATGCACCGGCCCCAGCTGGGCATACTGCTCCAGTGTGGCCACCCCGGCCAGCACGCCCTCCAGGGCTTCGTCAACGGCGCGGCCGGTTTCCAAGTGTTGGATCTGCGCCAGCGCGCGGGCTTGCTTTTCCAGGGCCTTGGCGCAGCGCGAGAGGGCCTGGCCGCGGTCCCTCGCACTTGTGGCCGCCCATTGTGCACCTGCTGCGGCCGCCGACCGGCACGCGGCGGCGACGCCTTCGGCGCTGCTGGGCTGCACTTGGCCCACCAGGGCTCCGGTGCGGGGGTTGGTCACCACCAGATCTTCCTCCGGCAGTGCCGGCGCCGGGTGGCTTGCAGGGCGGCTTAGGGGTTTCACATCAGGCTCCTAGGCGGTTCACAGTGCGGAATTTGACCTGTCAAACACCACAGCGTGCAGGGGGCCGTGGTGCTGGATGTGTACCCTGTTGCCGGCAGCTTCAAACGCCGGGCTTTAAAAGATCAAGTCGAAGATTCCCACAATGTGGCCCACAATGAACAGGATCAAGAGCAGCACCACAATGCCAATGAGGACCAGCCAGATGGTGTTCACGGCCTTTCCGGCCTTGCTGCCTTCGGCGTGCCCCTGGTCCCCACTCATGGAGCCTTCCCCCGGCGGGGTCTCACCCGGGGGGACGCCGCCGCCAGGCTCCAGGCCGGTGATGTTTTCGTTGAGGGGATCTGGATTGTTGCTCATGATGTTTGCCTCCTTGGAAAGCGTCCTCGGAACTGGACCTGTGCCGCTGATGCCGGAGCGGCCATCGCGTCCTTCTTCCACTCTTGCACAAGCTTTCCGCAACCAACAGCACCCCTTGACGGCTGCGGAGGCTGCAGGCCGGGACAATTGGGCCCGGGCCCGGCCGCGCAGGGGCGGCGTTGCGGCGTTGACGGCGTGCCGGCCGGTCTTGAAGGTGCGCGGAAAATACGTCATCATGCTCACAGGTCCGCCCACCATCTCAGGAGCCGCAACGTGCGCAGCAATCCACCCGCCAAGCCCACAGTTCTGGTGCTGCGGGCCTTGAAGCTTGGCGACCTGCTGGTGGCCGTTCCGGCGCTCAAGGGCATCCGCGCCGCGTTTGCCCACCACCAGGTGGTGTTGGCAGCGCCGCAGTGGCTGGGCCCGGTGGTGGACCTGATTCCCGCCGTTGATCAGCTGGTGCCCCTGGCCGGGCTCGAGTGCACGCTTCCGGAAGCGTTCGACGGCGTGGACGTGGCAGTCAATCTGCACGGCAACGGCGCCCAGAGCCGGGCCCTGCTGGAGGGCCTGCACCCGGTCCGCCGCGTGGGCCACGCCTCCCCGGGACGGGATGGCCCGGGGAGGCGTGGCCCAAAGTGGGATCCCGGGCTGCATGAACGGCGGCGGTGGGTGGAACTGCTGCGCTTTCATGGCATCGCCGCCCATGCCGACGACGTCGGTATTGAGCTTCCATCCCAGCGGCCGGCGCTGACCGGCGCCACCGTGATCCATGTGGGCGCATCCCACGGCAGCAGGCACTGGCCGGTGGAACGTTTTGCCGCCGTGGCACGCACCCTGGCTGGTGAAGGCCACACGGTGGTGTTGACAGGGGATGCCCATGATGCCCCGCGGGCTGCCGCGGCGGCCCGGCTGGCCCAGCTGCCGGAGGTCCGCAACCTGGCCGGCCGGCTGGGGCTTGGAGACTTTGCGGCCCTCATTGCAGCGGCCTCCGTGGTGGTGAGCGCCGACACCGGCGCCGCCCACCTGGCCTCGGCCTACGGCACGCCGTCGGTGGTGTTGTTTGGACCGGCACCCCCCTCGCAGTGGGGCCCGCCACCCGGGCCGCATCTGGTGCTCACGGATGGGCGGCTGCGCCGGGGCGAAGTTTTCTCCGCCGTCCCCGATCCGGCGCTTTTGGCCGTCCAAGTCCGGCAGGTGCTGGCGGCCGTGGCCACTGTGACCAGCCCGGTGGGGTGCTTGTAACTGTTATTTCCGCTCCTGTAAAGGCCCCCCCTGCGCGGCCCCGTTCCATGGGTCCCCTTATGACAGGACCCAATGCCGGGAGCCGCTGGCAGGTCATGTACTGTTTGGTCAACACCGTCGTATCCTGCATACGAGGTACGCACATTCACCAAAATTTTCACTGGAGGACGCATGGAAGTCTGGCCCGGAAGCGCCTATCCCTTGGGAGCCACCTTTGATGGCACCGGCACAAACTTTTCCCTGTTTAGCGAGCACGCCGAACGCATTGAGCTTTGCCTGCTCTCCGATGACCTGGACGAGGTCAGGGTTGAGGTGCAGGAGGTCGACGGCCACGTCTGGCACTGCTACCTCCCCGAAGTCCAGCCCGGACAGCTATACGGCTACCGGGTGCACGGACCCTACGCCCCCGAGCAGGGACACCGCTTTGATCCTTCCAAACTGCTGTTGGATCCGTACGCAAAATCCATCCAGGGCCAGATCGACTGGGACCCGGCACTGTTTTCCTACAAGTTTGACGACCCGGACGCCCGCCAGGAGGCCGACTCCGCACCCCACGCCATGTACAGCGTGGTCATCAATCCATTCTTTGACTGGGACAACGACCGCCAGCTGCGCATTCCGTACCACGAGTCTGTCATTTACGAGGCCCACGTCAAGGGCCTGACCCAGCTGCACCCGGAGATTCCCGAGCATCAGCGCGGCACGTACGCAGGCGTTGCGCACCCGGTCATGATTGAGCACTACAAGAAGCTGGGGATCACCGCCGTCGAACTGATGCCGGTGCATCAGTTCGTCAACGACGGCACGCTGGTGGAGAAGGGCCTGAGCAACTACTGGGGCTACAACAGCATTGGCTTCTTTGCCCCCCAAAACACCTACAGCTCCTCCGGCGAGCGCGAGCACGAGGTGCAGGAATTCAAGGCCATGGTCCGCGATCTGCACCGTGCCGGCATTGAGGTCATCCTGGACGTGGTGTACAACCACACGGCCGAGGGCAACCACATGGGGCCCACCCTGTCCTTCAAGGGCATCGACAACGCCGCCTACTACCGGCTCGTTGAGGATGACCAGCAGTTCTACATGGACTACACCGGCACGGGCAACTCCCTGAACGTCAGACACCCCCACTCGCTGCAGTTGATCATGGATTCACTGCGCTACTGGGTGACCGAGATGCATGTGGACGGCTTCCGCTTTGACCTGGCCTCCACCCTGGCCCGCGAGTTTTATGACGTGGACAAGCTTTCCACCTTCTTTGAAATGATCCAGCAGGACCCCGTCATTTCCCAGGTCAAGCTCATTGCCGAGCCGTGGGATGTTGGCCCGGGCGGGTACCAGGTGGGCAACTTCCCGCCGCAGTGGACCGAGTGGAACGGCAAGTACCGCGACACCGTGCGTGACTTCTGGCGCGGCGAGCCGGCCACCTTGGGTGAGTTTGCCTCCCGCCTGACGGGCTCGGCGGATTTGTATGAAAACTCCGGCCGCCGCCCGGTGGCGTCCATCAACTTTGTCACAGCCCATGACGGCTTTACCCTGCGGGACCTGGTCTCCTACAACGAAAAGCACAACGACGCCAACGGCGAGGGCAACAACGACGGCGAATCCCACAACCGCTCCTGGAACTGCGGCGTTGAGGGCCCCACCGACGACGACGGGATCCTCACCCTGCGTGCACGTCAGCAGCGCAACATCATTGCCACCTTGCTGCTCTCCCAGGGCGTGCCCATGGTGGTCCACGGTGACGAGCTGGGCCGCACCCAGCTGGGCAACAACAACACCTACTGCCAGGATTCCGAACTCAGCTGGATCAACTGGGAATCCATTGACCAGCCGCTGATTGAATTCACCGCCCAGGTCAACAAAATCCGCAGCGAGCACCCCATTTTCCGGCGCAGCCGCTTCTTTGACGGCCGCCCCGTGCGCCGCGAGGAGGGTGCGGAGCTGCCCGACATTGTCTGGCTCAAGGCCGATGGCACCGAGATGGAGCCCGAGGATTGGGACAGCGGCTTTGGCCGCAGCGTGGGCGTGTTCTACAACGGCTTGGGCATCCGCGAACCCGATGCCCGCGGCCGCAGCATCACCGACAAGAACTTCATGATGCTCTTCAACGCCGATGACAACACGGTGGACTTCAAGCTGCCCAACCGTGAGTACTCCCCCCACTGGGAAGTCCTGATCGACACTGCCAGCAGCACCGAGCCGCAACCGGTGAAGGCCGGAGAGGTGGTGGAGCTCCAGGGCAAGTCCACCATGATTTTGCGGGCCTACTCCGGTCCGGAGGAAGTGGTGGATTCCTCGGCCGCGGCGTCGCTGGCCGCCATGGCCGCGGACGACACCCCCGCCGCGGAGGCAACAGAACAGGCCACAGAACAGGCGACAGAACAGGCAACAGAAGGGGAAGCGCCGCAGACAGAAGGAGCAGCCCAGTGAGGACGCCGGCATCAACCTACCGTTTTCAGCTCAACGCCGACTTCACCTTGTTTGATGCCGCCGCGCAGATTCCCTATGTGAAGTCCCTGGGCATCGACTGGGTGTACCTGTCCCCCATTTTGACGGCGGAACAGGGATCCACCCACGGCTATGACGTCACCGATCCCACCACCGTCGACGCCGAACGGGGCGGCCCGGAGGGGCTTGCGGCCCTCTCCCGGGCCGCCCGTGAAGCCGGTCTGGGCGTGTTGGTGGATATTGTGCCCAACCACATGGGCGTGGCCACCCCGCGTCAAAACCCGTGGTGGTGGTCGCTGCTGCAAGAGGGCCGCCAGTCGCCGTGGGCCAAGGCGTTCGACGTCGATTGGGCAGCCGGCAACAACCGTGTCCGCATTCCCGTGCTGGGCAGCGCAGCTGACGTGGATGCCCTGGAAATTGTTGACGGGGAGTTGCATTACTACGACCACCGCTTCCCGCTGGCTGCCGGCAGCTTTGCCCCCGGCGACTCGCCCCGGGACGTCCACGACCGCCAGCACTATGAACTGGTGGACTGGCGCCGGGCCGACGTTGATTTGAACTACCGCCGCTTCTTTGCCGTGAACACCCTGGCCGGGGTGAAGGTGGAGGACCCGGACGTCTTCACCCACACGCATGCTGAAATCCTGCGTTGGTGCCAGGAGGGTCTGGTGGATGGCCTGCGCATCGACCACCCCGACGGGCTGGCGGACCCGGAGGGGTATTTGCGCCGCCTGCGGCAGCAAAGCGGGGGCAAGTACCTGCTCATTGAAAAAATCCTCGAACCCGGCGAGGCGCTCCCGGATTCGTTCGACTGTGAGGGCACCACCGGCTATGACGCCTTGGCGGACCTTGACAGGGTGTTTGTGGAGCCCGCCGGCCAGGCGGAGCTCGACGCCGTGGACGCCGCCCTGCGCGGCGGCCAGGTGCCGGACTATGCGCTCATGATCCACGACACCAAGCGCCGGATCACCGACGGCATCCTGCACTCGGAAATGCGCCGGCTGGGCCGGCTGGTGCCTGACAGCGCCGGCCTGGGTGTGGACGAGGCCGCCGATGCGCTCGCCGAAATCATTGCCGCCTTCCCCGTGTACCGCACCTATCTGCCGCAGGGGGCCGAAATCCTGCGTGAAGCCTGCGCCTTGGCGGGCCGGCGCCGTCCGGAACTGCAGGAGGCGCTGGCGAAGCTCCTGCCGCTGCTGCTCCAGGTGGGCCCCGGGGATGAACTGGGCATCCGCTTCCAGCAGACGTCCGGCATGGTCATGGCCAAGGGGGTGGAGGACACGGCTTTCTTCCGTTACACCCGCCTGGGCACCTTGACGGAAGTGGGGGCCGAACCCACCGAGTTCGCCATCACGCCCACACAGTTCCACGAGCGGATGCGCAGCAGACAGGAGAACATCCCCCTGTCCATGACCACCCTGAGCACGCATGACACCAAACGCAGCGAAGACACCCGTGCCCGCATTTCCGTCCTGGCGGAAGTGGCCCCGGAATGGGGACAGTTCCTGCAGCGTATGCAGCAGCTCGCTCCCCTTCCGGACGGGCCCCTGGCCAATCTGCTGTGGCAGGCCATCTACGGCGCCTGGCCGGCCAGCCGCGAACGGTTGGCCGGTTATGCCCAAAAAGCTGCGCGGGAAGCGGGCAATTCCACCGATTGGCTCAGCCCGAATGAGGAATTTGAGAAACAGCTGACAGCGGTGGTCGATGCCGTCTTTGACAACCCGGAAGTGGCCGGCGAGCTGGAGGTCCTGGTGGAGCGGCTGGATGCCTACGCCGCGTCCAACGCCCTCTCGGCCAAAATTGTGCAGCTCACCGCCCCCGGCGTGCCGGACGTCTACCAGGGCACCGAGTTTTGGGACAGGTCCCTGACCGATCCCGACAACCGGCGGCCCGTGGACTACACCGCACGCCAGGCGGCGCTGCGGGAACTTGACGAAGGCATGGTCCCGGCGTCGCCCCTGGCGCAGGAGAGCAAACTTCTGCTCACCTCCCGCGCCCTGCGGCTGCGCCGCGACCAGCCGGAACTGTTCAGCGGCTACCTGCCCATTGAGGCCGCCGGAAGCGCAGCCGAGCACCTCATTGCCTTCAGCCGCTCCGGCAGCGCCGGTGCCGGCGCCATGACCCTGGCCACCCGCCTGCCCCGCGGTCTGGAGCAAAAGGGCGGCTGGAAACAAACCCGGATCACTTTGGGCCTGGGCATGATCGACCAGCTCACAGGGGAAAGCTACGGTCCCGGCGAGGTTCTGGTGGAGCACATTTTGGGCAACTACCCCGTGGCCCTGCTGGTGCCCGCTGCCTGATGACGGCCCGTCCACCCATTGCCACGCTCAAGAAAGAAGGCTGATGTGACCATGCAGATTCAAGGCACCGGACGCTTTGACGTCTGGGCACCCCTTGCCACTTCCATGACCCTGGTGGTGGGGGATGCGGAATTTCCCATGTCCCCCCGCCCCGATCCGGAACCTGGGCGTGCGGGGTGGTGGATGGCTCCTGCCGCCCCCGCTGACGGTGACGTGGAGTATGGCTACCGGGTGGACGGCGCCGCCGCCGTGCTGCCGGACCCGCGCTCCCGGCGCCAACCACAGGGCGTCCATGAGCGCTCACGCACCTTCGACCCGGGCGCCCATCAGTGGTCGGATCAAAACTGGGCGGGCCGCGAACTAACCGGAGCGGTCATTTACGAGCTGCATGTGGGCACCTTCACCCCGGAGGGCACCCTGGACGCCGCCGCCGCGAAACTGGATTACCTGGTGGAACTCGGCATTGATTTTGTGGAGCTGCTGCCGGTCAACGGTTTCAACGGCACCCACAACTGGGGCTACGACGGCGTGCTGTGGTATGCGGTCCACGAAGGCTACGGCGGCCCCGCGGCCTACCAACGCTTTGTGGATGCCGCGCACCGGGCCGGGCTGGGGGTCATCCAGGATGTGGTGTACAACCACCTGGGGCCCAGCGGAAACTATTTGCCGCAGTTTGGCCCGTACCTGAAGTCCGGGGAGGGCAACACCTGGGGGGACTCGGTGAACCTGGACGGCCCGGGTTCGGACAATGTGCGGGACTACATCCTGGACAACGCGGCCATGTGGCTGCGCGACTACCATGTCGATGGCCTGCGCCTGGATGCGGTGCACGCGCTTAAGGATGAGCGGGCCAAACACCTTTTAGAGGAGTTCGGTGAACTGGCCGACAGCCTCCGTGCCGAAACCGGCCGCCCCATCACCATGATTGCGGAATCGGATCTGAACGACCCCCGCCTCCTTACGAACCGGGACAGCAACGGCTACGGCCTGAGCGGGCAGTGGAGCGACGACTTCCACCACGGTGTGCATGTCAATGTCAGCGGTGAAGCCACCGGCTACTACGCGGACTTCAACTCCGTGGGCGCCTTGGCCAAGATCCTGCAGCAGGGCTTTTTCCACGACGGCAGCTACTCCAGCTTCCGTCAACGCCACCATGGCCGCCCCCTGGATTCGGCATCCGTGCACCCGGCGGCACTGGTGGTCTGCAACCAAAACCATGACCAAATTGGCAACCGCGCCGCCGGTGACAGGCTCTCCCAGACCCTGAATTACGGGCAGTTGGCAGTGGCCGCGGTGGCCACCTTGACCTCGCCCTTCACCCCCATGCTCTTCATGGGCGAGGAGTACGGGGCGAGCACGCCGTGGCAGTTCTTCACTTCCCACCCGGAAGCTGAACTGGGCGAAGCCACCGCCACGGGCCGCTTGAAGGAATTTGAGGCCATGGGCTGGGATCCGGATCTGGTCCCGGACCCGCAGGATCCGCAGACCTTTGTGCGGTCAAAGTTGGATTGGTCTGAAGTGCACGACGGCGACCATGGCCGGCTGTTGGAGCTTTACAAGGCCCTGATTGAGCTGCGCAGGCGCAATCCCGAACTCAGCGGGCTCGGTTTTGCCGGGACGGCCGTGGAGTTCAGTGAAACTGAAAAGTGGCTGGTGTTCCAGCGCGGCGGACTCGATGTTGCCTTGAATTTCTCCGCGCAGGCGGTCCAGGTGCCGGTCCGCGGCGCCAAGGTGCTGCTCTCCACCGGCGACGCCGGGCTTTCCCCGGCGGGTGCGGGCGCCACCTTGCAGCTGCCCGCCCACAGCGCTGCCATCATCGGCGCCTAAACAAGCAGGGGGTCCGCAGCCCGCCGCGGCTGCGGACCCCCTGCTTGTGGCGGTGGCGGTTGGCTTGTGGCGGTGGCGGTTCAGCGGCGCGGGCCGTCATGCAATAGTGTCGATGGATGGCTACCACCGCAACGTCCCCCGCCTTTGTCCCCGCTGACCCCCACGGTCCCACCGGCTTTGTCCAGGTCCGGGGTGCGCGGGAGAACAACCTGAAAAATGTTGATGTGGATGTGCCGCGCGATGCCATCGTGGCTTTTACCGGAGTTTCGGGCAGCGGAAAGTCCTCCCTGGCGTTTGGCACCATCTTTGCCGAGGCCCAGCGCCGCTACTTTGAATCAGTGGCGCCCTACGCGCGGCGTTTGATCCAGCAGAGCAACAATCCGCAGGTCGAGTCCATCACCGGACTCCCACCGGCAGTGGCCATGGCGCAGCGGCGCGGCGCCCCCAGCGCCAGGTCATCGGTGGGAACCGTGACCACCCTGTCCAATTCCCTGCGCATGCTGTACTCCCGCGCCGGCCAGTACCCCCAAGGGGCGCCGATCCTGTATTCGGATTCCTTCTCCCCCAATACCGTCGCCGGGGCCTGCCCGGTGTGCCACGGACTGGGCACGGCCCACACGGTCACGGAGGAACTGGCTGTCCCGAACCCGAAGCTGAGCATCCGCGAAGGGGCCATTGCCGCCTGGCCCGGGGCCTGGCAGGGCAAGAACCTGCGTGACATCCTCACCCATCTGGGCTACGACGTCGACACGCCCTGGGATCAATTGCCGGCCAAGGACAGGGAATGGATTCTCTTTACCCAGGAGCAGCCGGTGGTGGAAATTACGCCGCAGCGGGACAGGGTCGCCAAACCGTACAAGGGCCGGTACTGGAGTGCGCGCAGCCATGTGCTGCATACCCTGGCTGATTCCAAAAGCGCCGCCATGCGTGAGAAGGCCCTGCAATTCATGCATTCGGGCCCCTGTGAAGCCTGCGGCGGCAGCGGCCTGACAACTGGCGCGTTGGCGGTGACCGTGGAAGGGCGCAACATTGCTGCAATGAATGATCTTCCTTTGAGCGAACTGGCGCCGCTGCTGCACACCCTGGCGCAGGCGCCGGCAGGGACCCCGGGCAGCCGGGAGGCGGTGGCCGGCGCCATTGCCCAGGATTTGTTTGGACGCATCAGCATTTTGTTGGAGCTGGGGCTGGGTTATCTCAGCCTGGGACGCAGCACCCCCACCTTGTCCCCGGGGGAAATGCAGCGCCTGCGGATTGCCACGCAATTGCGTTCGGGCCTCTTTGGCGTCATTTACGTGCTTGATGAGCCCTCTGCAGGCCTGCACCCGGCCGACGCCGAACCGCTGCTGAAGGTCCTGAAGCAGCTGAAGGGCTCCGGCAACACGGTGTTCATTGTGGAGCACAACATGGACATGGTCCGTCACGCCGACTGGATAGTGGATGTGGGCCCGGCCGCGGGTGAAAACGGTGGCCGGGTGCTGTACAGCGGGCCGGTGGCCGGGCTGGGCGCCGTGGCGGAGTCGGTGACGCGTCCTTTTCTGCTGCCCGGCGCGGACGGCGCGGCCGACGCCCCGCCGCGTTCCATCCGGGCGCCGCGGGACACGGGGCGGTGGTTGGAGTTGCACAACATCAGCAGGAACAACCTGCAGCATCTTGATGTGCGCCTTCCACGGGGTGCTTTGGCGGCCATAACGGGCGTCTCCGGTTCCGGCAAGTCAACCCTGCTCAATGCCCTCCACACGGTTGCCGACGCCCCCGCCGACACCACGGGGACCAGCTCCGGTTTTGAAGCGGTGGACCGCGTGGTGCAGGTGGACCAGCGTCCCATTGGCCGCACGCCACGGTCCAATCTGGCCACCTACACCGGATTGTTCGACGCCGTCCGCCGGGTCTTTGCGGGCACGGAGGAGGCCAAAAAGCGCGGCTACACCGCCGGAAGGTTCTCTTTCAACGTGGCCGGAGGGCGCTGCGAGACGTGCCTGGGCGAAGGCTTTGTGGCCGTGGAGTTGCTGTTCCTGCCCGGAAGCTACGGCCCGTGCCCGCAGTGCCACGGTTCCCGCTTCAATGATGAGACCCTTGAGGTGACTTATCACGGGCGAAACATTGCCCAAATCCTGCAGCTGACCGTGGATGCGGCAGCGCAGGCGCTGCCGGAGATCCCTTCGGTGTGCAGGGCCCTGGACACCTTGCGGGAAGTGGGCCTGGGCTATCTGCGGTTGGGCCAGCCCGCCACGGAGCTCTCCGGCGGGGAGGCCCAGCGCATCAAGTTGGCCACTGAACTGCAAAGGCTGGGACGCGGGCACACGCTGTACCTGCTGGATGAACCCAGCACCGGTCTGCACCCGGCCGATGTGCGGCTGCTCCTGCTCCAACTCAACCGCCTGGTCGACGCCGGAAACACCGTGGTGGTGGTGGAACACGATCTGGAGGTCATTGCGCAGGCGGACTGGGTGGTTGATCTGGGTCCCGACGGCGGCGCAGCCGGAGGCCGGCTCATGGCCACGGGAACGCCCCAGCAGCTGGCGGCGGAGTTGAAGGGAAAGACTGCACCTTATTTGGCGGCAGTCTTGGCGCAGGGCGGGCACTGAGTTCCTTGGGCGGTGCCGTGGACCCCGCTCAGTGGCTGTGATCGGCAGGGTCCGTCTCATCCGAGGTCAACAATGCCAGATACCGCAAATCCTCCGGATGCAGTCCTGACTGGCCGTGCAGGGATTCGGTCAGCAGTTGGACTTGGCGCCGCAACGGTCCAACATGTTCAGGATGGCCCTGTTCCTGAACATGCTCCATGAGCATGCGGAGAACCCGCAAAAGCGCTGCCGCCACCGGAGGTTGGGTGAGGCAACTTTGCCGCAGCTGTTCAAAGGCATGCTCAATGTATTCCTGATGGTCCAGGTTCCACGGTTGCATGAACACCCGGCCCGCACTGTCACCGAGCGTGGCAGGAGCCAGCGACGTGGTCAGCAGGGTCCGCAGGAGACTGCCCAGGCGCAGGATGATTTCCACTGCCGTGGTGGGATCGTTCACCGCCGGGCTCAGGGCCCGCAAGCCAATGTCCACCAGTTGCCGGATGGCGAAGTCAACGTCCTGCAACATGGTCCGCGCGTCCGCCACTTCCATGGTCTTGGCAAGCCTTTCCTGGCATCCTGCCGGTGGTGGCGGCCAGATGCTGAAGATGACCTCCCCCTTGTGGATGTAGGCGCCCACCCGGCTTTCCAGCCGCACGGTGGTGTTCGCGGGCACTGCACGCAAGGCCTGGGCCCGGTCCACCTGGCTGACCCAGCCGCTGGTTTCGCTCCGCACCACCGCCGCATCCCGGGGTGCGTGGCTCGCCTTTTCAGCAATTTGCCGCAGGCCCGCCGGTACGGTGTCGAAGCCCACCGCTAAATTCTGGCCCTCTGTGGAAATGACCCGGGCCAGGTTTCCCACCTGCAGCCCCCGGGATAAATGATCCAAATGGACAATGATGCCCAGCACCGTCACCAACGTCAGGATCAACGCCACCGTCGGGGACAGTGGCGGTGCCGGATCAGTGGCTTCCCCGCTGAGGCTGGGCAGAATGAGAACGCAATAAAAGAAGGTGGCAACCAGCAAGCCGATGACGCCCTGGCTGACCCGGTCCCGGATGAACGATCTCATGACCCTGGGCGAAAATTGCTCGCTGGCCAGTTGCAGGCTCACCACGGTGAGCGAAAAGACCACGCCCGCAGTGGTCATCATGGCCCCGGCCACCGTGGACAGCAGCCACATGGCGGACTGGCTGCTCATGGACAGTGTCAGCGGAAGGTCCGCAGCGGGTCCCAGCGCCTTGTCAATGGCTGTGGTGCCCAGGGCCAAAAGAATGCCGGCCACCATCATGAGCGCGGGAAAAAGGGCCAGGCTTTCCTTAAAGCGGTAGCGCGCAGCCGCGAGCCGGAGCCCCCAAACCAGTCGTTGACGGCGAATCATAGGGTGCTTTCCTCTTTCCGGGGTGGCTTGTGCGGTGGGAACCAGTCACGGGAACACATGCCCACAAGCATAATCATGGGATAAATGCCCCGGTGTTCAGTGGGCAGGACTGTGCACGGTTTGAAAAGAGGATTAGAGTCCATGGTAGCTTCCTTTTATGGCCCAGCAGCGGGCCAGAGTGCTCCAGCAGCGGGACACAGCGGCGCTGAGCAGCGACGGCAAGGCGGCAGTTGGCCCTGTCCACCTGTCATGGCACGGTGATGGAAAGAGCCGGAACTTGTTCCTGGTTTTCCCATGGTTCACAGCTAAAACCATCCCGGCCGCTAAACCGCAACAGCCTATTGCTGCGCCTGCACCGCAGTTGTTCCGCCCAATCGGGTCATTGACCCAACCAAGACGCTGTGGTTGAGTGAAATAAGTGGCATAACCACAGAACGATCCTAATGTTTTCACTTTGGGAGTTTGATATTGGCAGCAAGGAATCAATGGATTCAGCCAAGCCGTCACGGTCCGGCCGGAACTCGACAGCCATCAACCCCTGTCCGCAATATTGTTCAAATCGATGAAGGATACTGAAAATGTCGAATAACTTATTGGCCCGTTCCGTTCACGATCTCAGCGCCGCAGCCTGGTTTGGCGGCGCCCTTATGGGTGCCGTAGGCCTCAATGGAGCTGCCGCGGAAGCAAAAGACCCCACAGAACGCACCCGCCTGTCCAGCCTGGGTTGGAAAAAGTGGGCCCCGCTTCAGACGGCCGCCTTCGGTGCACATTTCCTGGCTGGCCTGCCGGTCATTGCCGACAACAAGGAACGCGTGATGAAGCAGGACGGGGTGGGTTCGCTGACGCTCCTGAAAACCCTGACCACCGTTGCAGGCGCCGGTGTCAGCCTGTACGCAGGTGTGCTGGGCAAGAAAGTGGACAGCCTCTCCGAGGAGGGATCCGCAGGTGCCACCGAACCGCACGCCGACGCCTCCCCGGAATTGAAAGCTGCCCAAAAGCAGCTCAAATACCTGCAGTGGGCCATTCCGGTCTTTGCGGGAGCCGTCATTGTCATGGGTGCCAAGCACGGGGAAATGCAGCGTCCCAACAACGTCATTGAAGGTCTCTTCAAGCATTAATCCAGCGGCGCCGCTTTATTGCAATAAGGGATATATGCGGCGTTTGCGACTTCTTCACCGAGAGCGCCAAAGCGGAATTCTGGACATGCCTAAAGCAGTTGAATCCCGCCCGGGAGTATGTTTAAGATTTATTCCGTAACCGTGCTTAATGTTTTCACTTGATTGTCCGGACGCCGCAAAGCTTCCAAACAATCCTTTTCGAAAGAGAGCTACGATGACCGAGAACACCTGGCCCCGCACCGAGGGCCTTGACCCCCTTGACACCGATTTTTCCACGTCCCAGGGCACTGCGGGATCGAGCGCCCAACACGTAGCTGTGCCGGCCGGCACCTCCTCCGGCACCCAGTCCACCAAGGAAACGGCGAAGGCTGAAGCCAGCGACATTGCCCATCACGCCTCGGATGCCGCCGCCAACGTCACAGGGACGGCCAAGGAAGAGGCGGCGAACGTCGCCGCCGAGGTCAAAACGAATGCCCGCGACCTCATGGCGCAGGCAAAGTCCGATCTGTCCGAACAGGCAGGCACCCAGCAGCAAAAGGTGGCCCAAGGCTTCCGCTCGGTCTCGGACGAGCTCCACGCCATGGTTTCCTCCGCCGAGGAGCCCGGCATGGCCACCGATCTGGTGCGTCAGGCAGCAGAGCGTGCCTCCTCGGTCGCCTCTTGGCTCGAAGGCCGCGATCCCAGCGGCCTGTTGGCAGACGTGAAGAGTTATGCCCGGCACAAGCCGGGAACCTTCTTGCTGCTGGCGGCGGGAGCCGGCATTTTGGCTGGCAGGTTCTCCCGCAGCCTGAAGGCTGGAGCGCCCCATGCTTCGCAAAAATCCTCGGAAGCAGGCACAGCCTCCACCGCCACGATCCCCCCGGTGCCGGTGGCACCTCCGGTGGTTGATGCACCAATTTTGGGAGTCCCCGACGCCTACCCGCCGAGCACGGGCGGAACAACCGCCGGAGCCGCTGCCGGATTCGGGCTGCCCGGGGAATTGGATACGGAGCCTGTGGCCACCGGCCCACTTCACACCAATGATCCCTTGGGTGACGACCCGCTGGCTGGTGGTCGTCAATGAGCACTGAAATGCCGTACACGGATCCGCACGCCAAGGCCGAAACCGCGTCCCTGGGTGAGCTGCTCGGTGACGTCACACGGGACATGTCCACTTTGATGCGTCAGGAAGTGGAACTGGCCAAGGTGGAGATCAAGGACTCGGCCACACGGGCGGGAAAAGGTGCCGGCATGCTGGCCGGCGCCGGAGTGGCCGGACACTTTGTCCTTCTGTTCCTCTCCATTGCACTGTGGCAGGCCCTCGGTGCCCTCATGGGTCTGGGCTGGTCCGCTGTCATTGTTGCCGTCATTTGGGGCATTGTGGCTGCAGTTCTGGCCTCGGTGGGCCGAAAGGAACTCAAGAGTGTCAAGGGCCTGCCCCAGACCGGTGAAACCTTGCAGGAAATTCCGCCCACCCTCAAGCCCAATTCTTAAGATCAGTGAGGAAAAATCATGAGCGAAAATCCCGATGTCATCCGAGCGGATATTGAAGCGACCCGCGCACGTCTTGGTTCCAATGTTGACGCTGTTGCGGACAAGGTCACGCCGTCGCACATTGTGCAGCGGCAAACCGACAAGGTCAAGGACGCAGTTTTTGGTGTAAAGGACAAAGTCATGGGAGCTGCCGACCACGCCGGCGAAAACCTCAGCAGCGCCGGTTCTTCATTCAGCGACGCCGGCGCGGCCATTGGTGATGCGCCCACCCAGTTGAAGAACAAGACCCAGGGCAATCCCCTTGCTGCCGGGCTGATTGCCTTCGGCGCCGGCCTGCTCATCTCTTCCCTGATTCCTGCCAGTGAGAAGGAACGGGAGGCTGCAGACGCGCTTAAGTCCGCCGCCGAGCCGTTGACCACCGAACTGACCGACGCTGCCAAGGAAGTGGCGGGCGGTTTGCGGGAGCCTGCGCAGGAAGCTTTCGAGAACATTAAGAGCACCGCCACGGAAGCGACCGAACACGTCAAGGCCGAGGGCCAGGATGCTGCCAGCGACGTCAAAGCCAGGGCCGCTGACGCCAAGGACAACGTCCAGCAATCCTGAACCGTGCATCTGGCCGGCCGTCCCTGATTTTTTCCTGGGGCGGCCGGCCGCTTGACTTAACCCCTAAGGAGCTTTTCATGGCGTCCACCGACTCCCACTCCCAGCAAAGCAGCACGGCCAAGGACCGCACGGCTCCTGCCCCCGACGACTCCCGCAAGCCCGATGGCCCCACCGAGGTGAGCAAACCCTCCTGGAAGTACATCACCAAAAAAACGGTCAGCGAATTCAGCAAGGATCAATGCACAGACCTCGCCGGCGCGCTGACGTATTACTCCGTGCTCTCCATCTTCCCGGCACTGCTGGCCATGGTGTCTTTGCTGGGCATCTTTGGCCAGGCGGAAAAAACCACCTCGGCACTGCTGGACATAGTTCAGGAAATTGCCCCCGGCGGCACGGTGGACAATGTTCGTCCCATAGTGGAAAGCCTTGCCAGCTCCCAAAGTGCCGGCTTGACACTGGTCATTGGTCTGGCGGCGGCCCTGTGGTCCGCCTCGGGCTACGTTGCCGCCTTTGGCCGGGCCATGAACCGCGTCTATGAAATTGATGAAGGCCGCGGATTCATTAAATTCCGGGGCACCATGCTGGTGGTCACCGTGGTCAACTTGTTGATAGTGGTGCTGCTGGGCGCGATGCTCGCCCTCAGCGGACCCGTGGCCCAGTCGCTCGGGGATCTCATCGGGGTGGGCGGGACCTTTGTGACAGTGTGGAACATCGCCAAATGGCCTGTCATGCTGGTGCTCATCATCTTGGCCATTGCACTGCTTTACTATGCAACACCCAATGTCCGCCAGCCCAAGTTCCGGTGGATGAGCATGGGTTCGGCCATTGCCTTGCTGGTTTTCCTGCTGGCATCAGTTGGCTTTGCCTTCTATGTGGCCAACTTCAGCAACTACAACAAGACCTATGGCGCCCTGGGTGGTGCCATCATTGCCTTGCTGTGGCTGTGGATTTTGAATCTGTCGCTATTGTTTGGCGCCGAATTTGACGCCGAGGTGGAACGCGGACGTCAACTCCAGGCGGGCATCAAGGCCGAGAAGACCATTCAACTGCCCCCCAAGGACACGAAGAAAAGTGAAAAGCTACAGGCCAAGGAAGAGGAGCAGGTCCGTCATGGCCGGGAGCTGAGGGAACAACACAACAATGATTCCGCCCGTGAATAGTTTCTAAGCCGCTTCAGCAGCCACCCCGCACGGCAGGTGCCTCCCCAGTGGGCACCTGCCGTGCTTTGTCCCAGCCCTGTGGATTGCTGCCGGGCCGGAAACCACGCTGAAGCACCATATGCCGGAACCGCGTGGGGCGGCTGTTCCCCCACCGCCCGAAACGGGGGCAGCGCAGACCAGCCGGCAGAGGTGCCCACAGCCTCCTGGGGTGGTTCAATGTTTTCGCCGCCCGAACTGCACCGGTACCTTGGCCGTGGCCCCCTGCTCCGCTCGCATGGCGGCCCAAGATTGTGGGACAGTAAATTCATGGTCATGTTTACACGCAAGCCCCAGTCCCCCACGCCGCAGGACCCCGCCGCTGGCTTGCCGCCCTCGGCTCCGGCGGTGCTCGCCGCAGTGGTGCGTGCCGGAGATGTGCTGCATTCAGCGCGCACGCGCATTGCCAATTCCGGCGGCGCGCTGCCCACGGTGGTGGGCTACACCGGTTACGGCAGCACCACGTGGGTGCGGGTGCTGGCCCGGGTGGTGCTGACACGCACCACCAGCGTCTCGCCCAGAGGCAAGGTCCGCGGCTGGCAGTCGTTCACCAGCGTCCCCGTGCGCAACAGTGAGGTCCAGGTGCACATCGGGGAGGCAAGCCACACCCTTCATGCCGATGCCGGCGGTCTGGTGGATGTGGTCTTGGAATGCTCCCTGGAACCGGGGTGGCACACCATCACACTGCAGGCCCCTGGTTCGGTGCGCGCGGAGGCCCGCATTCAAATTGTGGACCCAGAGACCACCTTCGGCATTGTCTCGGACATTGATGACACCGTCATGGTCACGGCCCTGCCCAGGCCGCTGCTGGCCTTGTGGAACACCTTGGTGTTGAGCGAACGCGCCCGCACACCCACCCCGGGAATGGCCGTCCTGTATGACAGGATCATGGCCCACAACCCCGGCACGCCCCTGGTGTACCTGTCCACCGGCGCTTGGAACGTGGCGCCGGCCCTGACCCGCTTCCTGGCCCGCAACCTGTACCCCGACGGCGCGTTGCTGCTCACCGATTGGGGCCCCGCCAAGCAGCACTGGTTCCGCAGCGGCCGCGACCACAAACGCAACAACCTGGCCCGCCTTGCCCAGGAGTTCCCGCACGTCCGCTGGCTCCTGGTAGGTGACGACGGTCAACACGATCCTGAAATTTACGCCGAGTTCGCCCGCGCGCACCCCGCCCAGACAGCCGCAATAGCCATTCGCCAGCTCTCCCCCAGCGAAGCCCTGTTGGCCGGTGGCCGGACCGTGGACGACGCCGACAGCGCCCACCTTGGCGGTGCCCAAAAAGTGTCCGCACCCGACGGTGCCGGCCTGGCCCAACAACTGGAACTGCACGGTTTCCTCTAAACTTCACTCCTGCTTTCCGCATCTAAGGACATCATGACCGAGCAACAACAACTATCCAAGCGACGTGCAGCCGTCGTCATCAACCCCAGCAAGGCAATTGACCAGAATTTCAAGACCGACCTGTTGCAGCTTTTTACGCAGGCGGACTGGGCCGAGCCCCTCTGGCTGGAAACCACCGTGGAGGATCCCGGAACGGGGCAGAGCAGGCAGGCCCTTGAAGCGGGCGTGGATGTGGTCATGGCCGCCGGCGGGGACGGCACTGTCAGGTGTGTGGCCGAGGTTTTGGCAGGGACCGGCACCGCCATGGCTTTAGTGCCTTTGGGCACGGGCAACTTGTTGGCCCGCAATTTGAACATTGAAATCAACAGTCCCCTCCGTGCAGCCGAGGATGCGATTTCCGGGACAGAGACAAAAATCGATGTGGTGCGGGCTGTCATCGACCATGGAAAACGTCAGCAGCTGTTCCTGGTGGCCGCCGGCCTGGGTTACGACGCGGCCATTATGGGCGGCACCGTGGACCAGCTTAAGGACCGTGTGGGCTGGCTGGCCTATGTTGAGGCCGGCATCCGCAATTTGCCAGGGAAGGCAGTCACCGCCACCATCACCGTGGACGGCAAACGCACCACCCACCGGCGGGTGCGCAGTGTGATGGTGGGCAACTGCGGCAGGCTCATGGGTGGACTGGAAATTTTCCCTGACGCCCTCGTGGACGACGGCATCCTGGACCTGCTCATTTTGGCGCCACGGGGCCGCTTGGGCTGGCTCCGCGTGGTGGCAGGGGTGTTCAGCAAAGGCAGCAGGGGCAACACCTCGGTTCAAAGCCTCACCGGCAAGGTTGCCGAGATCACCTTGGACCGCCCGCAGGAGTTCCAGCTCGATGGCGACCACGCGGAAACCGCCTCCCACCTGCGGGTGGCGGTTGATCCGCAGGCATTGACCGTCCGCAAGGCGCCGGCGCGGAAGTAGCTGGAGGAAGCCCACCGTCCAAGGCGCCCCCCGCCGCAGGGACCTGCGCTAGTCCGGTCCATCAATGAACGCCTGCGCATGGGCCACGGCCTTTTTAAAAGCGTCGTTGCGCAAGGTCACGTGGCTCTCCTCCGCGGATTCCAGGTAATCGGTGATGCCGGGGCGTAATAACCAAATATCACCGGCCGGTGGCAGGTAGAACACGGCAAAGGACCGCTGTTCCTCATGATTGGACCACACTGGCACCACGGCCAGGGCGGCTCCCGTGTCTGGATTTATCCATTGCGCCCGCGGCAGGGGCTCCTGGTATTCCGGATCCAAAAATGGCGCCGTGCCCTTGCCCCAGCGCTTTTCAAAACGTTCATGGAACGCCGGCAGCAAAGGTGAGTCATATCTGCGCCACGCACTCATGCGTCCCCTCCCCACGGTTTGTGCCCAATAACATCCCCAACAACTCGGACCGTGCCGGTTCGCTTGGCCCGTTGGGCGCAATGCCCGGCTCCAGCTTTGGAACCGGGCATTGCGGTGCAGCCACAGCCCACTTCGCCGCTAGGCGTTGATGGCTTGGCGTTCCCCAGCTGTGCCTTCAATGGAAATCTTGCGGGGTTTGGCCTTCTCGGCCACGGGAATCCGCAAGCTCAATACGCCATTGTCATAGCTGGCGTGGATGTGTTCAGTGTCAAGGTTCTCGCCGAGGACCAACTGGCGGTTGAAGACTCCCCGTGGACGTTCGGCGGCGAGCATTTCCCTCCCGCCATCCAGTGCCGGGCGTTCGGCACGGATGGTGACCACATTGCGCTCCACATCCAGGTCAATGGAATCAGGCTGCACACCCGGCAGGTCAAACTCCACTTGGAAGGTGTCGCCGTCGCGCCAGGCGTCCATGGGCATGGCTGCCGGGCGGGCGGCCGTTCCCAGGACCTGCTGGGCAATGCGGTCAAGTTCACGGAAGGGGTCAGTACGCATCAACATGGCTTCTTCACTCCTTTTCATGCCATCTGATACCGGTCATGGTGGTTTCATTATGCACTTGTGGAACCAGACAATCTATGTTGACTGGTATAGATTTTTTATAGCACGTCTGCCAGACTGGTGCAAGACCATTTATTCGCAGCCACAGCGGCTGACGTCAAAGGAGGCCAAGTGGCAGGGGAATCGCTGTCCCAGGGCGTGTACGCCATATCAGTGGCGGCTGAGCTGGTGGGCACGGGACAGCAAAACCTGCGCCTCTACGAACGCCGGGGTTTGGTGGAACCTGGCCGCACCGAGGGCGGAACACGCCGGTACAGCGACGCCGATCTGGTGACCCTGCGGCGCATTGGTGAACTGCTCACGGCAGGATTGAACCTTTCAGGCATAGCGCTTGTCTTGACCCTCGAAACGGAAAACGCAGCATTGCAGGCCGAACTCGACAGGCTGCGGCGCAGACGCCGGCCAGCTGAATCCACCGCCAACTAAAAACGCCCCGGAACGGCTGCCGCTGGCAGCGTTCCGGGGCGTGGGGGCCATACTGGGGCCGGTTTTCACGGCAGAACCCCCAGATCAAGGTTCCTGGGAGGATCAAGGTCCTGGGAATTTCCTTTCCTTTGCCCGGACTCCTTGCCCGGACAAATTTTGGAAACGGCGGCCTACTTGGTTTTCCCGTCACCTTCGTGGTGCACGGCGTCCCGGCCCTCCCGGCCCTCCCGGGCCACCTGCTGGACATGCGGTTCCTGCGGCAGATGATCCGGGCCATCCTGCTTTTGCGTCTCCCGGTGCGCGGGGGTGCTGGCTCCTGCAGCGTCGGAATGTTTCCCCGCCACCGCATCGGCCGGGCGCCGGTGGTGGCGCGCATCCGGATCCAGGCTTTGGGCCTGGGCCAATTTTTCCTCCGAACGCTTCTCCGCCAGGGCCGCGGCTTCGTGCTGCTGCTCCGATTCCAAGCGCATCCGTTCGGCCTTCACAGCCGCCTGCTCGGCATCGGCTGCAGTACGTGCAGCCATGGCGTGCTTTTCACGGGCATCGAGGTCGGCGGTTCTGGCGGAATCCCGCAGGGCCTCGGCCTTCACCCGGTTTTCCTTGTCCCGCTCCACCTTTTCCGCATTGCGGCGCTTCGTCACCACCGCCAACACTGCCACCAGCACAATCACGGCGATGACTGCTATGACAATCCATACCCACATTGAGGAATCCATTTGTACCAGCCTCCATTATTGGTTTCCACGTTTAGACGCCGTTGCCGGGCCTTTGTCCCATCATGCACGCTGGCGCAGCAAATTCACAGCGCCCCCTGCGCCTCGGGTGAAGCGGTGCGGGGCGGAACGTCCCGCATTTCGGACAGCACCGTGGACAGTGTCACCGGATCTGCCAGAATCCGAAAATGCCCCGCTGTGGGCAGCTGGATGTTCCGGGCCCCGGGCAGCACGCTGCCTTCGGGAATGTGCGGGTCGAAGGGGCCGTACAGGGAACTGATCCGGGCGTTGACCCGCTCTTCCTTCGCCATTTGCAAGGTCAGCGCGTCACGGGGGGAAAATATGCGCAGACTGGGAATGAGCAGGTACCGGGCATAGCGGGAGCCTGCAAAAGGCGTGCAGACGGCCACCATGTGGGTTATGCGCACCTCGCCATCGAACGCCACCATGAGATATTTGCCAATCAGCCCACCCTTGCTGTGGGCCAGCACCGCCACTTCGTCCAATCCCGCCTGCTGGATGTAACGGGCAACGATCCGGGCGCAGGAACGGACATCCAAACGGTTTCTGTGCAGCTCAGGGACCACGTGGACCGGATGCCCGGCCGCATGGAGGCCCGTGATGAGCGGGAGCATGAACTTCCAGCTTTCATAGACTCCCGGGATCACAACCACCGCTTTAAGTTCGCCGGTGCGAAACGACGCCGCCTGCGTGGTGGACACCGTGGCATGGATTTGTCCCGCCACAGCATAAACATAGTCGCGGATCCACCACCCGAGCTTGCGCAGGACACCGTTCATGCAGTGGCCTCCAGCGGTGTGGGGGGACTGGCCACAAACGCCTCAATGGCCGCAGCCACCTCTTCAGGGGCCTTGTGCTGAACCACATGGCCGCAGCCTGGGACCTCCTGCAGCCGTCCCGCGGGTGCCAGGCTTGCCAACTGTGCGCACCAGGGATGCGAAGCCACCGTGTCCCGCACTCCGCGAAGCACCAAAACGGGAACTGTGAGGGCCGTGATGCGGTCTTCGATGGGGTAGCCCAACATCACGGGAAGCTCCCTCAGGTACCAACGCGGACCGCAGCGCCAGTAATCGCTGAACACCATCCAATTGGCCTTCGGCGTCTCGGCAATGACCGAGTCCAGTGCCAGGTCCCAGCCCTGCCGGAGGGGGTTGCGGCGTCGAACATCGGTCACAGGTCCCATCAACACCAGCCGGGCCACCAGGGCAGGGCGCTGGAGGGCGGCCTCAAGCACAAATTGGGCGCCCATGGAATGTCCCACCAGGACGCAGGGCCCCACCTCCAACTGCGCCAACACGGCAAGGATAAAATCCGCATAGTCAGCTATGGAAAGCTGGCGTGGGGGTTTGGGGGTGCCGGCAAAACCGGGCAAATCAATGGAATAGGTGGCGCTTCCCCTGGCCAGGACACTGTGCAGCCGGGCAAGGTAGCGGTGCGAGACGCCTATGCCGTGGATGAGCACGTAGGCCACGCCGTCATGGGATCCCGGCGTCCGGGCCTCCCTGGGCCCTCTTGCCGAGGCGTAAACGCGCCCGGTCAGGCCGTGGGCGTGCACTGTGGAAACTACTGGATCGGCCATTAGCTGAGAATATCCGCCCGCGCGCGGCGACGCCACCGGCTGCGTTGTGCGCGGCCGGCCAAGCCCCGGCCAACCCAGGCCGGTCCGGTCCGCTGGCTTGGACAGTTTTGCCGCGAACGCACCGAGCATAAAAATGCCTTCTCAGTTAGAATAAAAGTTCTAAGACTATCGGCTGCATATATAGAAAGACTGACGCTCCATTGCCGTCTCGCTAGTCACCATTTCCCGGGGAAGCTACCACCGCGGCGAGTTTCCGCAGCCTCCCCAACAGTGCAAGCCAGGTTTATTATGTCCATTGACCGATCGCCCAGTTTCTTCAACGAGTCCGCGGAATCCTCCGCCACCACCATCAGCTGCACCACCTGTAATTCCGCCGAGAAACTCATTATTGAATCCCTCGACTTTGCGGGCCCCAAGCTCCTGGGCCGCCTGGCCCTAAGCTACAGCTGCGGCAACTGCCTCACGCCCTACGTCCACGAATCCACCCCCGTGGACGTGGCCCGGTTCCTGGCCAACCAGCCCGATCCGGCACCTGTGGCCCACTTGGGTGGCCACTACATCCACTGCGGCGAGCCCATGGCAGAGGGCGCGTTGCAGCTGACAGCCATGAAGGTCGACGACGACGACCTGGCCAGTGCCCCGGCGGTGGAAGTGGAAAGCACCGTGCTGCGCTGCCAGTGCGGCTTCCAAATGGCAGTGCCTGCCATCAGCCTCAACTAGCGGCTGTGTCCTGGGAACGGTTCATGGCTTGAGCTTGGAATCAGGGTTGTGGAAGTGGATGGCAGCCACCATTTCAGCTGCCTCCTGCGCGTCATCTTCAAATTCTTCCAGGTTTTCCACCGTCAGGCGCGGCTCGAATGTGGGCGGCTGGAAGTGCAGCCGGGCGCAGAAGCCCCTGCGGATGGTCACCTTGCCCATGGCGTCGAGGTCGGCCAGACTGTCCCGCCATGCCGCCAGGGCCCGGGCAGCATTTTTCCTGCTCTCGTCCAGCGGCACCTCCAGGCCATCGTCGTCGTTGGCACCGTCCTCAAAGTCATCGTCGGTGCCGGCAATGCCCACCGCATAGCTGAGCTGCGGATCCGAAGTGGATGCCCCAATGTGCACGGCCATTTCCGACAGCGGCCAGAGCTCAAGGTGGTCGGCCAGAAACGCCTCCCACGCCTTGGCCAGTTGCCGGCCAACTTCAACAGCCTCCGTGCGTTGCACGCCGGCAACGGTGAAGTTGCCGTAGCGACCGTCCACCGTCAGCGAATGGTTGGGCAACAGCGCCAGCAGGGCGTCATGACCCTGCACCAAGGAGTTGATGGCCTGCGGGCCGGGGTTCTGACCCGAGATGCGCAGCAGCGAAACGGCGCCCTTCCCCCCACTGCCGGTGGTGATGCGAAGATCCACCTCATCGAGCCGTCCCAAGCCGGCAAGGATGGGGGCGGTGCGCGCCAGCAGGATGGGGTATTCGGTGCGGTTGCCGTTCATGTGCAGTGTGTAGGCCGTGAAGATCCCGTCCCGCCCGGTCTCCACGGAAACCCCGGCGCCGGCCGGCAGCACTGCTTTGAAGTCCGCCACACGTTTGTCCATGGCCGCCTTTTCCGCCCGCGCCTGCGCGCGCTTGTCTGCGGAAAGGAAATCGAAGATCCCCATTAGAGCAGTCCCGCCAACGGGCCGGTGAGCAACAACCGGGCGGCGAGCAATACCGCCCCAGCGCCGGCAAACATCAGCAGCGCCGGGCTCACCCGGCTCCTGCGCAAAACCGTCCGTCCCGGCAATGCCGCAGCGGGGGTGCTGCCCGCAAAAGGCGCCAACCGCTCCTCAACGCCGGTGACCATGGCGGCCCCCACGCCAAACACCAGCTGGGAGAATTGTTCCCAGCTCTGGGTCGTGTGCAGATCAAGGTACTTTCGGGTGAAGAAGATGATTTGATCGTCTGCGGTCTCCACATCAAAATCCGGCGCCACGCGGCGGAGCATGTCCAGGACCCCCGGCGTGAACATCTGCAGCGCCTCGGGGGCGTGGCCGTCGGGGGCATACAGCTTGAAGTGGTCCTGCAGTCCATCGGGCAGCGGCACGAGCTGGGATGAGGCCAGACTTGCCGGCACGCTGGAAACCAGCCAGCGATCGTTCTTCTTGGCATTTAGCAAGGTCCGGGGCAGGGATCGGCCGGCCGTCAGGGCAAGATATGTCCAGTTGACCCGGGTGGAACGTTTGCTCCTGTCCCTAAGGACCGGACCTGTCCGGTAGGAATAACGGGCAATTTCAAATGGGAAAGGGTGGCCCGGACCGCTTCTGAACCGGACCTCCGAACGCGGCTCGTCGCCCTGCTCGAAAATGAACCCGGTCAGGCGCGGCCGTTTGGGGTCCTTCACGTACCGCAGGCCGTTGCGCTGCACAAAACGCTCCAGGCGTGCAAGCTGCAGTTCAGGGTCTTCGCCCCGGGACTGCAGGAAGAAACCGATGCCCGCGGCCAGGGCACCGGCAAGGAAGATATAGCTGCCAACGTTTAGAACCGGGCTCCGCAGTGAAAAGGAATCCACCGCCGCTTGGGCCATGCCCAGGGAGCACACCATCCACACGGCGAGGCATACCACCACCAAGGCCACCAGGGCCACACCGGAAAGGCGCTTTTGTGCACCCTGCGCCTGTTGCACGAGTGCCGCCACTTCCTGGGGCGGAATCTCATCGAGCAGTACGGAGGTGTCAAAGCTTGGGATCATGGATGAAGCTTATCGTCCATTCGATGGATTTATAGGACGGACTGCGTCGCTGGCTTGCGTCGGCGGGCAGCGCCGCTACTCCCAGCGCAACAGATCGCCCGGTTGGCATTCCAGCGCTTCACACAAGGCCTCCAGGGTGGTGAAGCGCACCGCCTTGGCACGCCCGTTCTTCAGGACCGCCAAATTGGCCGGGGTAATTCCTATCCGCTCGGCCAAGGAACCCACGGACATTTTCCGCTTGGCCAGCATCACGTCAATGTCCACCACGATCGGCATTAGATCACCTCATTGAGCTCGGAGCGCATGGAGGCCGCCTGAACCAGGAGCTTGCGCATCACCAGGATCACCAGTGCAATGCCGGCCACCAGCAGCGACAGCCCACAAATGAGCAGCACCACTCCCGGCGCCACAGCCTCCCCCGGGGCCAGCACAACGGCCAGGGCAAACACCAGGGCCGCGGCGGCGCCCACCGCAATGATGATGATGTCCACAAAACGGAAGGCCGCGCCACTAAAGACAGTGTCCCGTCCCACCATGGTCACCAGCCGCCAAACACAGGCCACGGTGACCTGCAGGCAGAGGATCCCCAGCACCACTATGAGCACAATCGGCACCACCACCAGTCCCGTGGGAGCCGCCGCTTCATGAAGGTCCACAACCAGCAGCGGAACCATCACCACCTGCACAAACAGGGACCCTGCGAGCGCCAGCGCCAGAACAATGCGCAGAGCCAGGATTGTTAACTTTCCCATAACCACCTCCTATTGAACGTCAATAAGAATGTATCGTTAAACGATAGGTAAAACAAGCGGCGCCGTGGCCGGGGATACCTTGCTGTTTACGCTGCGGCCTCCGCCGTGCCGGGCTCGTCCCCGTCGTCGTCGGTGATTGATTCCGCCAAAGCAGCGGCAGCAGTGAGCACAGCGGCACTGATGGCCATGACCATGCGGGGATTGTCCACCCCACGGCGCAGCAGAAACTGGTGAATGGCGCCATCCAGTGCGAATCCGGCCCTGGTGCCGGCGGCAAGCAGTCCACCCAGCCCCAATGCCACAAACAAGCGGGGCCGGACCCCCGTGGTGCCGCCAGTCCCGAGGCCCGCACCACACCAGGCCGCAAAGCCTCCTGCCGCGCCGGTGCCCAGAATCAACGACCACCGCGCCGTCGCGGAGAATTTTGCGGGGTCCACCAGCGTCACCAGCCCACCGGCCGCGCCGGTGACAAGGGCAGCGCCTACTTTGGATCGCAGATTGGACACGGTGGTTTGCGTTGATTTAGCCATGCCGCCAGCCTAACGGCAGGTGGCACCACACTGCATTGGCACCGGCACCGCCAGGGCGGCTGCGACTGCGGGTCAAGGCAGTGGGGTGCGGCAATCCTTGAAGGCACTGGACGTTCCCTGCCTACAATGGCTGGACAGTTGTTTCCCGGGGTGTCCAACTTCCAAAGGGGCATGTCCGTGCAATTTTCCGCACCCTCCCAGCTTGAAACCACCTATATTTTGCCGCTGCGCTGGAGCGGTGATGAGGGCTTGGCGGAACTGGCCCGCTATCTACAGCAACTAAGCGGGTGGATGCACGTGCTGGTGGTTGACGGTTCCGCCCAGGAACTGTTTGGCCAACATGCCAAGGCATTCGCCCCTCCCATCCGGCATGTGCCACCGCAGCCGCGTGCCGGCGCCAATGGGAAAGTCGCCGGCGTCATGACGGGAATCAAACTGGCAGCAACCGAGCTATTGATCATCGCCGATGACGATGTCAGATATGAATTCAGCACACTTGGACAGATCCTTGAGCTCCTGGCCGCCGCCGACATTGTCCGGCCCCAAAACTATTTTGCACCCCTGCCGTGGCATGCCCGCCTGGACACCGCCCGCACACTGATCAACAGGACGTTTGGCGCCGACTATCCGGGCACCTTCGGCGTGCGGCGCTCAGCGGTGCTGGCCACCGGTGGTTACGACGGCAATGTCTTGTTTGAGAACCTGGAACTGCTGCGCACCATCGAGGCCGCCGGAGGGCGGGAAAGGCAAGCCAGCGGGCTGTTCGTGCGGCGCCTGCCTCCCACCACCGCGCACTTCCTGCGCCAACGCGTCCGCCAGGCGTACGACGACTTTGCCCAACCCCGCCGGCTCCTGGTGGAGCTGATGTTGTTGCCCCTGCTCGTGGTGGTGCTTTGGCGTGCAGTTAAACACGGCAAAGCCGGAGCGCTCCTGCTGGCCCTGGCAGTGCCCTGTGTCCTTGCCGGGTTGGGCCGGTGCCGGAACCGTGGCACCGAGGTGTTTGCCAAAACCGCACCGCTGTGGGCGCCGCTGTGGGTGTTCGAACGCGCCGTCAGCGTCTGGGTGGCGGTGCACTTTCGCCTCCGCGGCGGGATGCCCTACGCCGGTGAAACGCTCTACCAGGCAGCCAATTCAATTAGACGGCTGCGGATCCTCCATGGCGGAAAAATCCGCTGAACCCGCCGCCATGGCGCGACGGGCCGGCTGCGCGTGCGGGCACCAGCCGCAGGGCAATGCCCAGCGCAAAGAAGGTTGGTGCGCAGTGTCCAATGGCCAATGGCCAATGAAGATTCCCCAGCCGTCAAACTGCGCACGGTCATCATCGGGCTGAGGCCCGGCCGAGGCCCGGCCGAGGCCCGGATGCTGCAGTTTTTGCAACATTGCCTCTCCCGCTGTCAGTTTCCCGCAGAGACGTCGGCCTTCGGGTCCTGCACCTGTTGCCGGGCAAAAATAGACCTTCAGGAAAGATCCATGGCCCCGTGGCGGGAAGGGGCTGCGGCGGCCGGGTCGCCGAGGCGGCCATCGCGCATGGTGGCCACGGCGTCGGCCAGCGGCACAAATTCAAGGTCATGGGTGACCATGATGGTGGCCACCGCAAAGTCGTCGGTCACCTGGCGCAGCAACCGCACAATTGAGTTGCTGCGTTCGTGGTCCAGGGCCGCGGTGGGTTCGTCCACAAGCAGGACCTTGGGGTCCCCCATGAGTGCGCGGGCAATGTTGACCCGCTGCCGCTGGCCCCCGGACAGCTGGTGTGGACGCTTGTCCACGCTGCCGGCAAGTCCCACCACATCCAGGCGTTCCAAGGCTTTCACCCTGGATTCCTTGATGTTGGCGCCGCGCAGGTGGTCGGCAAGGATGAGTTGTTCCACGGCTGTCAGCGAAGCCAGCAGGTTTGGCTGTTGAAAAATGATGCCAATTTTTTCCCTCCGCAATGTTGTCATTTCCTTGTCGCTGAGTCCGGTGGCGTCGGTGCCGTCAATGGTGATGACGCCATGGGTGGGGCGGACCAGTGTGGCGGCCACGGCCAGCAGACTGGATTTGCCCGATCCGGACGGACCCACCAGGGCCATCATTTGGCCCGCCTGGACGCTGAGGTCCACCGCATCCAAGGCAGTGGTGATCCCGTCCCCATCCGGGTATTGGAGGGTGACATTTGTGAGCGTCAACGGGTGCCGCAAAGAGGTCTGCAGGGTGAGGGGGTTGGCTGGTGAGGACATGGTGTTGCCTTTCAAAGAGGGGGTGGTCGTCTTAGCGCGTTGAGGAGATTTAGTTGCCGCCCAGGGCAATGAGCGCATCCACTTTGGTGACGCGGAAAACGGCTGCTGCTGATCCTGCCAAGCCCAGCACCACCACCCCCGCGATCGGCAGCAAGGTGGTGGCGGGAGTGACCAGGAAGGGTGCTGCCTGGGCGGCAATGAAGCCGCCCGCCACTCCAATCAAGCCACCTGCCCCCGCCCCGGCCAGCAAGACCATGGCAGCCTGGGTGATGGCGTCGCGCAGGATGTAGCCGCTGGATCCGCCCATGGCTTTCAGGACTGCAATGTCACGGGTGCGCTGCACCGTCCAAACAGTCAGGAACGCCACAATCACCAGGGCCGAAATGCCGTAGAGGAAGGCCTGCATCAGCATCAGGGAACCGTTCTCGCTCTTGTAGGAACCCAAGGCCTGGAAAGATCCTGTCCGGGAGGTGCTGACGGTGTTTGCGGCGTCGTTCACAGCTGCCTCGTCCACGGTTGCACCGTCCTGGTAGGTGATGGCGGCCACTGTGCCCAGCTGTTCCGGGTTGGGCAGGTGCGCCAGTGTGGACCATGTGGGCAGTGCCGTCCAGACCACAGCGGTATGGGAGTACCACTGATCGGCAACCACTGCACTGACCACCAGGTCAACTCCACCCACACTGACCTTGCCCCCCGCTGTCAGGCCCAGCTCCTTGGCCACGGTGTCGCCAATGACCACCGTGTCCGCCGTGACCGGTGACGGTGCGAGCCCTCCCTCCGCTGCCACGCCAAACACCGCAACGTTGGTGGTTCCGGCGCCTTCCCCCGTCTGGGCGTCTACAGCCTGCAGCCGGGTTTGGCTGATGCCCAAAGCCTCCGCGTTCAACACTCCCGCTGCGCGCTGCCAGTGCTCAAGCTGGGAGGCGGTAATTTCACTTTCGGTAAATGATGCCTTCGGCGCGCTGGTTCCGGCAGCACCAAAAGCAATGGCGTCCACCGCCTGGGCGACCCCATTGCCAGGATCGGATTCAAGCTTTTCAAGGGCCGACGTCGACTGGTCACCGAGCCCGGCCGTAAGCCCCGAGAGCATGACCAACAGCAGCGTGATGAGGGCAACCACGCCGCCCATCAGGGCGAAGCGGCCCTTGGCGAAGCGAATGTCGCGGATGGCTAAAAACACGGTGGTTCTTCTTTCAGTAAAGGATGGCTGGGGCCTCAAATGCCCTTGTTTCAACTCTCCCGCGGGAAGGCCCGCAGGCCATCGCGCAGCCGGTTGATCTATCCGGGAAGAATGGTTGATGCCCAGCTCAACCATTTGGTTGATGCCACCGCGGCCGGCGGCGCATAAGCTGATCAAATGCCCGCCACTGACCTTCCGACGCCGACGGAGCGGACCGGCACCACCGATGACCTGCTCCACGGATTGGATGCCGCGCCCTCTGCCGCGATCCTGAAGGTGCTGCGCGTGACCCTGCACGTGGGATTCGCGGTCCTGTTGGCCGTGGCCGTTGTGCGGATGCTGCTTTCGGCAGGTGCAGGTGCCCCGGAGTATCTCTGGACTGCCATCGCAGCGCTTTTGGCCGGCGTATACCTGGCCGGCACCACCGCTGAACAACGCTTTGCCACCGGGCGGACAGGCTTTGACCCGCGCCGCTACGGCATGCTGTGGCTGGGGCTGGTCACGGCACTGTGGGCGGTTCTGCTGGCCGGAAGCGCCGATTTTGCCTGGCTGGCCTTCCCCCTGTTTTTTCTGCAGCTGCACCTGCTGCCGCGGCGTCCGGCATTGCTGGCCATCAGCTTGATCACGGTGGCGGTGGTGGTGTCCCTGTGGTTGGCCAGCGGCCAGCCCGTGCCGCATTTGGCAGCCGTCCTGGGCCCCATGTTTGGCGCCGCGTTCTCCGTGGTGACCGGCCTGGCATACCAGGCGTTGTACAACGAAGCCCGGAACCAGCGCCTGGCGGCCGCGGAGCTGCGCCGCACCCGCGCCGAGCTGGCAGCGTCCCAGCACGACGCCGGTGTGCTGGCCGAGCGTGCACGGCTGGCCCGGGAAATCCACGACACCCTGGCACAGGGTTTTTCCAGCATTGTGTTGGTGGCCCGCGCCGCCGAAAAGTCGCTCAAGGACGGCGACGCCGCCACCGCCTCGGAACGCTTGGCGCTGGTGCAAAAAACGGCGTCGGAAAACCTGGCCGAAGCCCGGACCTTTGTCCGTGGGCTTTCCTCCCCGCAGCTGCAGGAGAGCACATTGATGGAGAGCCTGCACCGGTTGTGCGCCGCCACGGAAACGGGGGCCGCGGCGCGCGGCATCCCGCTGCGCTGCCGGCTGGAACTGGACGGGCAGGAAATCCAACTGCCGCAGCCTTACCGGGCGGCCCTGCTGCGCGCGGCCCAGGCCAGCCTCGCCAATGTGCAGGACCATGCAGGGGCGCACAACGCCGTCGTCAGTGTCTCCTTTCTGGGCACCGAGGTCACCATGGACATTTACGACGACGGTGTGGGCTTCGACCCCGCGGCGCTGGCAACACAGATGGCGGCACGGACCGATGGCAGCGGCTTCGGGCTGCGCTCGCTGCGGGAAAGGGTGGGCGCCCTCCACGGTTCCCTGGAACTGGAATCGGCGCCCGGAGAAGGAACCGTGGTGGCCATCCGGCTGCCCGTGGATGCTGCGGCTGTGGTGGACGGCGCAGCAAAGGGGGGAAGCAATGGATGAGGTTCGGATCCTGTTGGTCGATGACCATCCGGTGGTGAGGGCCGGGCTGCGGGCCATGCTCAGCGGGCTTGAGGGCATCACCATCGTGGCCGAGGCGGCCGACGGCGGCGCGGCCATCGAGGAACTGCAACGGCTCCGGGTTCTGGGCGAGCCGGTGGATGTGGTGCTCATGGACCTGCAAATGGGTGCCGGCATGGATGGTGTGAGCGCCACGGCGCGGATCAAATTGGCCGGGGATGCGCCCTCGGTGCTGATTTTGACCACCTATGACACGGATGCTGACATCATGGCCGCCGTGGAGGCCGGTGCCAGCGGGTACATGCTCAAGGACGCCCCGCCGGAGCAAATCCACCAGGCCGTGGTGGCTGCGGCCGCCGGGCAAACCGCCCTGACCCCCAGGGTTGCCGCGCTGCTCATGGACCGGGTGAGCAATCCCGCCCCCGCGGTGACGCCGCGTGAAGTGCAGCTCCTGGAGCTCTTGGCCACAGGGCTTTCCAACCGCGCCATCGCCAAGCACATGTTCATTTCCGAGGCCACCGTCAAGACCCACCTTGTGCACATTTACGCAAAACTCGCAGTGGACAACCGCACGGCGGCCATTGCCGTGGCCAGCCAGCGCCGCATCATCCGCATTCAGGAGCGCTAACGGGCCGGCACCCCGTGGTGCAGCAGCTGCCGGAGGGTTGACGCCCGCCTGCGGCAGTGCCATCGTGGGTTGGGGGTTCCTTGGAGTCCCCGGCACCGCTTTGTCCTTGTAGACCTTGAACGTAGGGAGCAGCAATGACCACGAAATCCCCCGACGACACCCAGGGCGGGTACGGCACCCCTGCACCCGAAGATGAAGTGCCCGATGCGGGCCAAGGTGGGCAGCAAGGCGGCACGGAGTTGGATCCGGAGGCCTTGGGGGCCAACAATGGCTTGGACAAGGCGGGAAATGAAAGCACCGATCCCATCCTGCAGCCCCATGAGGCCTCGGACGGGCACTTGGAAACCGACGGGGTCTCCGAGGACGATTTGAAGGAATCCACCAGCGTGGAGCCGCCGGATTGACGGACCCGGCTGGCAGCTGCCCCACCCCCTGCCTGATTGATTGGCAGCCGGACACATGCCGCCGGGCTCCCGGCACCGCAGGCGTCAAAGTCCTGCCCGGGCAGTGGCTGGCGGGCGTGCCCGTGCAGCACCCCATCGATCTTCGGTGGCTGCCGTTCGGGCGGGCCTCAACCGTGGCCCCGCGGTGGCACGGGCCTTCCCGGATTGCGCACCACACGGCCTTGGCGCCGATGGCGCAGCCACAGCAGCGCGGCAATGATGAGGGGCAGTTGCGTGAGCCCGTACAGCAGATGGAAGGCATAGTGGAGCACTGACTGTTCCGGGCTGAAGGGCAGTGCTGCCAGCGGCAGCACCGTGACAATGGCACCGGCGAAGTTCAGCAGGGCCCATGCCAGCATCATGGCAGTGGCGGCGCCCCGGCAGGGTGTAAACCAGGCCACCACAAGTGCCACGGTGATCAGCAGCGGGAGCAATGACTCCGAACTGGAAATTGTGTGCGCGGGCAGATCGGCAAGATTATGAATAAACAGCCCGGCCCAGCTGACCATTGCCCACGCCGGCAGCCACCGGGACATCAGTGGAGCCGGCTGGCGCTTGCCACCACCGCGGCGCCCAAGGCGAGCAGTGCCAAGGTGTTTGCCGCAACCCGGAGGCCGAAGAATCTTTCCCAGCCGGTGCGCACCGCACGCCAGTGAGGCGGCGGACTCTCCACCGACCAGTGCGCCATCTCCCTGTTGATGGGAAGGTCACCGCGGACAATGGCCCACAAGGTCACCAGCAGGGCCAAAAGCGCGGCAATGGCGGCAAATTCCACGGCGGGGATGAACTCAAGGGCACCGGCTGTGATGGCAGCTGCCGTAAGGGCCAAACTGGCGAGCATCAGCGGCTTGGCCAAACGCGGTGCTGTGTTGTCAACGCTTTGCTTCACGGGGATGTAGAGCGCCGCTTCCAGGCGCCGCAGGGCCGGATTGAGAATCAGGTAGCCCGTCAAATGCACTCCCAGCAGAAGCGCCACCAACACCAGGGCCATGAGGGAGAAAATGAATGCGACCATGACCGGATGCTCTTTTCGCTGCCGCTGTTTGCGCCTTGTGGCCAGAATGAATGAAATGCCCGTTCCTGTCAATGACAAGCAGCGGCCCGCTCTCTAGCATGGTTCCATGGAGCTGCGTCCTGAGAAGGTCTTGCTGCACTCTGTGGTCCACGGTGACGGCGTGCCACTTGTTGCCCTGCACGGTGCCGGTGTCGATCACCGTGAAATTGCGGCGGCGCTTGAGACCCTGCCAACGGTGGCGCGCTGCCGGCGGATTTATCCGGATTTACCCGGGATGGGGCAATCGCCAGCGGGAGATCTGGGGAGCAACAATGAGGTGGTGCTGCGCTTGGCTGACTTTATTGGGCAGCTGGGACTTGGCCCCGTTTTACTCCTTGGCCATTCCTACGGGGCGTATTTGGCCCAGGGGGTGGCGGCACGGCGGCCGGATCTGGTGCTGGGTCTGGCCTTGATCTGCCCCCTTGCCGCCCAGCCGCGTGATGTGCCTGCGCACCACGTGGTGCACCAGGAAAACGGGGCCCATGATGTTCTTTTGCCCGGGCTGCGGAAGGGCTTCAATGACTACTTTGTGGTGCGCACCCCGGCCACGGCGCGCCGCTACCGCGACCATGTGGTGCCGGGGATGGAACTGGTGGATGAGCGCGCGCTGGCTCGAATCTTCTCGCACTGGGAGCTTGATTCCGGCAGCTGCGAGGCTCCAACACTGATCGTTGCCGGCCGCAGCGACTCCACCGTGGGGTACCGCGACGCCCTGGAGTTGCACCGGCAATACCCACATGCCACCTTGGCCATGGTGGATGGCGCCGGTCATGCGCTCATGCACGAACGGCCCGGGCTGTTTGCCGGATTGCTTGCTGACTGGCTTGATCGGGGATTCCTGGCAGCAGTTCCAAAACCGTGAGGATCTTGGCTGGGATGCATTGCTGCCACGGGCGGGCAGTGACATGCTGGAAGCTCCACGAGGAGGAAACATGCAACGGATTGTGCCCAACATCTGGTGCCAAGGCAACGCATTCGAGGTCGGAAAGTTTTATGCCGCGGTGCTGCCGCAAACCTCCAGCGAAGTGGCCATGAGCTACCCCACGCAGGACCTGCCGGATTTCCAACGCGATTTTGCCGGCAAGCCCCTGGTGGTGGATGTGAATCTTGGCGGCTGCCTGCTCCGCCTGATCAATGCCGGAAACCAGTTTCTGCCCACTCCGGCGCTGTCCCTTATTGTGAACCTGGACCCGCTGCTGTTCGACGGCGGCGAGGAGGAGGCGCGCGCTTGCCTCCACAGCATTTGGGACGCCTTCGTTGACGGCGGAGAGGTGCGCATGGAGTTGGGCGGGTACCCCCACAGTGCGCTCTACGGCTGGGTGGAGGACCGTTTTGGGGTGAACTGGCAGCTGATGCTCAGCGATCCGGCGGCCGAACGGCGGCCCATGGTGATTCCGCAATTCCTGTTCACCGGACCCCAGGCCCAGGCCCAAGCGGCCATTGAGCTGTACACCGGACTCTTCCCGGACTCCAGCCTTGGCATGAGCGTGCCCCAGGCGGCGGGCGCGGACGGCCTCATGTTTGCCGAGTTCACGCTGGCCGGGCAGTGGTTCTCCGCCATGGATGGCGGCACGGACCATGACTTCACGTTTTCCCCGGGCCTGTCCCTGGAAGTTGCCTGTGCCGACCAGGAGGAAATTGACACCCTGTGGCAGGCCCTGTCCAGTGTGCCGGAGGCCGAACAATGCGGATGGGTGGTGGACCGTTTTGGGGTCAGTTGGCAAATTGTGCCGGCCAACATGGACCAGCTCATGCACAAGCCCGGCGCCTATCAGCGCATGCTCGCCATGAAAAAAATCATCATTGCCCAATTGTGACGGCGCGGCGCATGATCTGGCCCACAGCCCGGGGCCCCCGGTCCCTGGACGGGATAAAGTTGGCGGTGGTGCCTGCTGCCGTGCACCTGCCGCCCCGGGCAGAGATTGCCGGCAGCGGACGCCGCAGCATGCTCCACTTCGCAGCTAATGCAGGAAGAAGCTCATGACTCACGCGCGCCCCTTGTCCCCCCGGCTGTTGCCGCTCGCTGCGGCGTTGGCCGCCGGCCTTGCCTTGGCTGGCTGCACCTCCGGCGGCACGGATTCAACGTCCCCTGACGACGCCGGCACCCCTGTCACCGGGGGCACGCTGGTCTACGCCTCCGGTGATGCGGAGCCCAGCTGCCTGGATCCACACGTGGGCGGCAACTATCCGCAGGCCCTGGTGTCCTCGCAATACCTTGAGACGCTTTACACCAAGGACGCCGACGGCCAGCTGGTCCCCTGGCTGGCAGAGGACTCCACCGTCTCCGACGACGGGTTGATCCGCAACGTCAAAATCCGTTCCGGCATCAGCTTCACCGATGGCACGGCCCTGGATGCCGCTGCCGTCAAAGCCAATTTTGAGCACCTTTTGGACCCCGCCACGGCCTCCTCCACCGGCTATTTGGCGCTGGGGAAAATTGAGTCCATGACGGCCGTGGATGCCAGCACCCTGGAGTTGAAGCTGACAAGCCCGGACAACGCCTTGCTTGAGTCCTTCTCCATGCCGTGGGTGGCCATTGAATCCCCCACGGCCCTGAAGCGCAGTCAGGCGGAAAATTGTGAATCGCCCGTGGGCACCGGACCGTTCAAGGTCGAGTCCTGGGACAAGCAGGATGCGGTGAACCTGGTCCGCAACACCGGCTACACGGTGCCTGATCCGGATGCAACGCACCAGGGGGCCGCCTATCTGGATGGCATCACCTGGCGTTTCATCCCCGAGGCGGCAACCCGCTTTGCGGCGTTGCAGGCCGGTGAAGTGCAGATCATTGACAACGCCCAGCCGGACACCATTGCCGCCGCCGCAGCCACCTCCACCATCAAGCACTTGGACGCCCCCCGACCGGGAGCGGCCAACCGGATTGAATTGAACTCCGCCAAGGCACCCTTTAATGACATTAAAGTCCGCGAGGCGTTTGTGCATGCCGTGAACGTGGATGCCGGCATTGACTCGCTGTTCTTTGGCACGGCCACCCGCTCGTACTCGCCGTTGTCCAGTGTGGAGCCTTTGGCGTACTCGCAGGAATCACTGTTCGCCTACGACGCCGCCAAGGCTGCAGAGCTGCTGGACGCCGCCGGCTGGGACAGCCGTGACGCGGACGGGTACCGGGTCAAGGACGGCGTCAGGCTCTCCCTGACCTTCCCGGTGAGCACCAGCCAGTCGATCCCGGCCGAGCAGTCGTTGTTTGAGCAGCTGCAGGCCACCGCCAAGGAATCGGGCTTTGAAATCAAAATCAACCTGCTGGACATTTCCAGCTGGTACGGGCAGTTGGCCAAGAATGACTACAATCTGGTTTCCGCCCCGTACACCAAGGTGGGCCCCAGTGTGCTGGCCATCCTCTTCCACTCCGATTCCACCATCCCCGCACCCTCGGGCTACTTCGCCAACCTTTCCCAGGTCAAGGATCCCGAGCTCGACGCGCTGCTGGACAAGGCCGGGGCCACCGAGGACGAGGCCCAGCGCAAGGATCTGTACACCCAGGCCCAGCAAAAGGTGTTGGCGGGCTATTACCTGCTGCCGCTGTACGATCAGCAAAACCACTTCCTGCACTCTGATGCCCTGCAGAACGTGGGCGCCACCACGGCCGTGGCCAGTCCCACGTTCTTTGACAGCTGGCTGGCCAACTAGCACCAAGAGCCACACAGTCCCATGAGCACCCCACCCGCCCCGCCCGCACGGCCCTCACCTGGAAGGTCCGTGCGCTGGCTGCTGGGCAAACTGGGTGGGGGCTTGTTTGTCCTGTGGGCTGTGGCCACGGCCATTTTCTTCGGCATCCGGCTGATCCCCGGTGACCCCGCGGAGGCGATCATGGGCGGCCCCGGCTCCCAGGCTTCGGCGGAGGCCCTCGCCGCGGCGCGTACCCAGTACGGCCTGGACCAGCCGTTGATCATGCAGTACCTCGGCCAGCTGGGCCGTTTGGTGACGGGCGATCTGGGGACTTCCTATTCGCTAAAAAGCCCCGTCCTGGAGGTGCTGGGCGAACTGGTTCCGCCCACCCTCACCCTTGCGGTGCTGGCGCTGCTGCTGGCATGGGCGTTGGCCCTGCTGCTGGCGGTCCTGTCCACCCGAAGCGGAGCAGTGGGGGCTGCCATTGCCTCCGGCATGGAAATTGTGGCGGCCGCAGTGCCGCACTTTTGGCTGGCCAGCGTCCTGATTCTGCTGTTCTCCACCATGCTGGGCTGGCTGCCGCCTGTCAGCACCGCAACAGCGGCGGGTCTGGTCCTGCCGGTGCTCACCTTGGCCTTGCCCCTGGCAGGATTCTTGGGACAGGTCATGCGTGACACCATGGCGGAGGCGCAACGCTCGGCCTTCGCCCTTTCCGCCAAGGCACGCGGGGAATCGGAGACCGGCGTCCTGCTGCGGCATTCGCTGCGGCACGCCGCGCTGCCCGGCATTGCCCTCTCCGGTTGGGCCTTTGGCTCCCTGCTCTCCGGTGCCGTGGTGGTGGAGTCCATTTTTGCCCGTCCGGGGTTGGGCCGTTCACTGCTGTCGGCCGTCACGGCGCGGGACATCCCACTGGTCACAGGCGTGGCACTGCTCTCCGCGGCCGCGTATGTGCTGATCATGGCCGTCTCCGACGTGGTGGAGCGGCTGGCCGATCCCCGGATCCAGGCACCATGAGCGTGGACAAGGCGCAGCTGCCGGCCGGGGATCCGGTCTTGGCCCAGCCGGTGCGCAGCCCATCCCGGCGCACCAGCACCAGGACCGCAAGCTGGGCCGCGCGGATCCCGGCGGTGCTGGCCGGCGTCGTCCTGATCTTTTTTATGGCAGCAGCCATTGCACCGGAACTTTTGGCGCCGCTGGACCCGCTGGCCATCAGCCCCGCCGACGCCTTCGCCGCTCCCGGCGCCGGGCACGTGCTGGGAACTGACGAATCGGGACGCGACATTTATTCGCGGATCATCCACGGCGCCCGGCCCTCACTGCTCATTGGCGCCGCCGCGACGGCCATCGGCTTGGGGCTGGCGCTGGTGCTGGGAACCTTGGCCGGTTTTGGCGGCCGCTGGCTGGATTTTGGCATTGGCCGCGTCCTGGAAGTCCTCTTTGCACTGCCCGGGCTGTTGCTGGCCCTGGTGTTCATTGCCTTGGCCGGGCCCGGTGTGACCACCACGGTGGTGGCGGTGGGACTGACCAGCGCTCCCGGCTATGCCCGTTTGATCCGTGGACAGATCATTGCGCTGCGCACCTCCCCCATGGTGGAGGCCGCCACTGTGCTGGGCCGCAGCCGGATGAAGGTTCTTGGCGTCCACATCCTGCCCAATGCCCTGGCACCGCTGGCCGTGCTGGCCACACTGGGCTTGGGGCAGGCCATTCTATGGGCCGCTTCGCTGAGCTTTCTGGGTCTGGGTTCCCCGCCGCCGGCACCTGAATGGGGCACCATGCTCTCGGCCGGACGCACGTACCTGTCGCTGGCGTGGTGGATGACAGTCTTCCCCGGACTGGCCATTGTGCTGGTGGCCGCGGCGTCCACCGTGCTCTCGCGCGCGTTGAAGTCCGGGGGCAGGCCGTGAGCCGGATCAAGGATCCGCACCCCGGGGGTCCCGTGGTGCGGGTGGAGGACCTGAACGTCTCCTTCGATGGGCGCCAAGTGGTGCAGGGGCTGTCCTTCACCGTGCACCCCGGGGAATGCCTGGCGCTGGTGGGTGAATCCGGTTCCGGCAAGTCGGTAACGGCCAGGGCCCTCATGGGCTTGGCCGGGCCAGGTTCCGTGGTGCAGGCCGGGGCCTTGGAAGTGGCCGGCCGCGATGGCCGCGCGCTTTCGCAGCGGAACTGGCGGGAACTGCGCGGGAACAAGGTGGGGCTCATCCTGCAGGATGCCCTGACCTCGCTGGATCCGCTGCGCACGGTGGGCAGGGAGATCGATGATGCGCTGCGTCTGCACTCGAAAATGTCCGCATCGGCGCGGGCCGCACGGGTGATTGACCTGCTGGAGTCCGTGGGCTTGGACGATCCTGCCCGCCGCGCCAGGCAACGCTCCGGGGAGCTTTCCGGAGGCATGCGCCAGCGGGCCCTGATTGCCTCGGCGCTGGCCCTGGACCCGGCGCTGATCATTGCCGATGAGCCCACCACCGCCCTGGATGCCACCATTGCCGCATCCGTGATGGACCTGCTGGGACAGCTCCGGCAGGCGGGCTCGGGCATGCTGTTGATCAGCCACGATCTGGCAACAGTTGCCGCCGTGGCCGACACCATAGCCGTAATGGCAGCCGGCCGGATTGTGGAGCACGGGCCCCGAACCCAGCTTCTGGAAGATCCACAACATCCCTACACGCAGGCTCTGCTGGCAGCCGTCCCGGCCGGCAAGCCGCGCTTCATGCGCCTCTCCCCGGCCCCGCCGGCAACACCGGGAGCACCGGGGGCGCCGGCTTCCGGTGCGAAGGGCCCCGCCACAGCGGTGCGGACCCAAACAACGCCCGTCCTGCGCGCCAGCGGCCTTGTTAAGAGCTTCCGCACGGGTAAATCCACCGACTTTCCCGCTGTGCGCGGCGTGGACTTTGAGTTGCTGCCAGGGCGCACCCTGGGGGTGGTGGGGGAATCCGGCTCGGGAAAAACCACCACCGCACGCATGGTGCTGGGGCTGCTCACTCCGGACGCGGGCACGGTGGAACTGTTTGGCAAGCCTTGGAGCGGCGTGCCTGAATCAGCACGCCGCAGCCGCCGCTCGGAGTTGGGTGCCATTTATCAGGACCCGCTGTCATCTTTTGACCCGCGCTTTTCCGTGGCGGCGCTGCTCGCCGATGCGCTGAGCGGCGGGGCCACCCGCAATCCGCGCGCTTGGGCGGGGCAGATCACCGAGCTGCTGCAGCTGGTGGGTTTGACCCCGGAAACAGCCGACCGCCGCCCCGCCACCCTTTCAGGTGGGCAGCGTCAACGGCTGGCCATTGCCCGCGCCCTGGCCCCGAAGCCGCAGCTGTTGATTTGTGACGAACCGGTCTCCGCGCTGGACGTCTCCATCCAGGCCCAGGTGCTGGACCTGCTGGATGCACTGCAGCAGCGCCTGGGGCTGAGCTACTTGTTCATCTCCCACGATCTTTCCGTCATCCGGCACATGAGTGACGACGTGCTGGTCATGCGCGCCGGGGAAGTGGTGGAGTCCGGAGCCACCGAAACGGTGTTCAACAATCCACAGCACCAGTACACCCGCGCCCTGCTGGGCGCAGCACCTTTGGAACACCCGCGCGGACACTGACTCGCCACAGCCGCTTCACGGCGGCCGGAAAAGCTGCCCAATGCTCCGCCGTCCAGGGCTGGAATGCTCCGGGCATGGGCGCAGGATCGTCTCCCTGGAGCAGGCGGACCTTGCCGGCACCGGCGTGAACACCGGGTCCACGGTGAACCGGGGAACTCCGCCGGCCGGGGCATCATTTACAGCAGCCGGTGGCGTGGTGGAATCAGCCCTGCGTTGCTTGCCAAAATCCGCTGAGGGAACTTCCAAGGATTTTCACTTCCCGCAGCCGGTGGGCAATCATGATGCAATGACCAATTTTCAAACAATCACGTCAAAAACCCCCCTGCACCGCACCGCCCCGCTGCTCCTGGCACTGCTGGGCTTGTCATTGTCCGCCTGTTCCCCGCAGGCCGCCCCCGCCGATCCCGCCACGGAGGACGCCCCGGCTGTGGCGGCGCCCACCACCGCGGAGGCCCCGGCCGCCTCCGCTTCCGGTTCCCCGGACGTTGCTGCGCCCGCCGCCGGGTCCGCCGGCGGGAAGGCCGTCACAGTGAACGTTCAGGGCAGCCGCAGCGAGGCTTTGGTCAAGACAGTGATTGTCAGCGCCGAAGGCAAGGAAAGCGGCGGCGAAATGAACACTGAAAAACTTCCCTACAACCAAGAGCTCACCTTGCCCGGCGATTCCACCTTCACCAAGATCATTGTGGTGGCCAAGTACGCCAACGGTGCCACGGCGGACCTGTCCTGCTCCATCACCATTGACGGCAGCTCCGTCGCCAGCGATTCCAGCAGCGGCCACAAGCCAGCGGAATGCTTGTTCGTGGAGGAAAACCACAAGTAGGCAGCCTCGGCCCCATGGCAGGGCAGATGAACGCCCCGGCGTGGTGGAATCCCAGTGATTCCACCACGCCGGGGCGTCAATTTAAGCCGCGCAGCGGCATTTTTATGCTGGCCGGTTGTGCAGGCCGGCGGCGGGAGGCTGGTGCTACAGGCCCAATTCGGTGCGCAGCCGGGCAACATGGCCGTCGGCATTGACGTTGTACTCCGCGCTGCGGACCGTCCCGTCGGCGTCGACAATGACGGTGGAGCGCAAGGTGCCCACCATTGCCTGGCCGTTGACTGTCTTCTCACCCCAGGCCCCCCACGCCTCAGCCACTTGATGGTCCTGGTCCGAAAGCAGCGGGAAGGTCAGCTGATGGTCTTCAATGAAAGCCTGCAGCGCATCCTGGGGGTCGGTGGAGATTCCCACCACGTCCACTCCTGCAGCGTGCAAGGCCGGGAGGCTGTCGCGGAAATCGCAGGCTTCGGTGGTGCAGCCGGGGGTGGCAGCCTTGGGGTAAAAGTAGACAATGACTTGGCGTCCGGCATAGTCGGACAAGCTCACTGCAGCGCCCTTTGCATCGGTCAAGGTAAAGTCGGGGGCCTTCTGGCCGGTTTTCAGCTGAGGTGACATGTCAGTCCTTTTTTCGTGATGTGGAATTATAATTTTGAAGTATGAAATGATTTTAGTTTCCGCAGGTCCGGGCGTCAATGTCGCCGCCAGGAGCGGCCCGGCGGACTTCATACTTTGAACTCGAGCAGGATTGTGTTTGACATCTCAGTTGTGATGCTATTCACTATTCATATGCTGAAATAACAGTTCCACGATGCGAAAGAAACTTTTTGCATAGCGTACACCGTGGATGCCAGCGCCGACACGCAAGGACTACAAGCAATGCTGCTTGCACACTTCAATGAAGCTGAGCCAACAGAATTACTGACCGCGCTTCGACCCTGCCTCGACATTGAACGATGGGCGCAGGAAATCATAGCCGCCCGGCCGTTCGCCGATTTGGACGAACTCCTCAACACCGCAACAACCGCTGCCGCCCCCTTCACCCCTGAAGAGGTGGCCTCGGCAATGGCACACCACCCCCGCATCGGCGAAAAAGCCTCGGGGGCAAGTGCCGAAGCGAGCCTCTCCCGCAAGGAACAGGCTGCCGTTGATCCCGCCGATGCCGCCGTCATCCAGGCCTTGGCAGAAGGCAACCGCGCCTATGAGGAACGGTTCGACCAAGTCTTCCTGATCCGGGCAGCGGGACGTTCACCCCAGGAAATCATCGACGTCCTGCACCAACGGCTGGAAAATTCCGCTGCTGAGGAAGAACTCATTGTTGCCCAGCAACTGCGTGAAATTGCAGTCTTGCGACTCGAAGGAGTGATGAGCGCGTGAGCGTCTCCCATATAACCACCCACATTCTGGATACCGCGGCAGGACAACCCGCCGCAGGTGTCGCCGTCGAGCTTTACGCCCGCGACGGCGAGGCATGGTTCCAGATTGCGACGGGCACCACTGATGCTGACGGGCGGGTGAAAGATCTTGGCCCGGAAAAACTGCAAAGCGGAAACTACCAATTGCGGTTTGACACCGGAGCCTACTTCGCCGGCATCAACACGGACACCTTCTTCCCGGAGGTATCCCTGACCTTCACAGTCAAGGAAAGCCAGGACCACTATCACGTGCCCCTGCTGCTCAGTCCCTTCGCCTACTCAACTTACCGAGGAAACTAGTCATGACCAACAACAACATCATTTTGGGTGCCAACCAGTTCGGCAAGGCAGAAGTCCGCCTGGTCAAGATCACCCGCGACACCGACCGCCACGAAATCGAAGACCTGAACGTCACCTCGCAGCTGCGCGGAGACTTCCAGGCCGCGCACCTCGATGGCGACAACGCCCACGTGGTCCCCACCGACACCCAGAAGAACACCGTCTACGGCTTCGCCCGTGACGGCGTGGGCTCACCGGAGGCCTTCCTGCTGCGTCTGGGCACCCACTTCACCTCGGAGTTCGACTGGGTCACCGGTGGCCGCTGGGCCGCGGAATCCTACGCCTGGAACCGCATCCAGGCCAAGGGCCAGGAGCATGACCACGCCTTCGTCAAGAGCAACCAGGAAATCCGCACGGCCGTGGTGGTCAAGGATGGCGGCAAGACCCACGTGCTGGCCGGCCTGAAGGATCTCACAGTCCTGAAGTCCACGCAGTCGGGTTTCTCCGGATTCCCCGTTGACAAGTACACCACCTTGGCCGAGACCAGCGACCGCATCCTGGCCACCGACGTCGCAGCACGCTGGCGCTTCAACCCCGAAGCGGTCGACGGCGACTTCGACTTCAACGCCTCCTACGAGGACGTCAAGGCGCTATTGCTCGAAGGCTTCAGCGAGAACTTCTCCCACGCCCTGCAGAACACCCTGTTCGAAATGGGTCAGAAGGTCTTGGCGGCACACCCGGAGATTGACGAAATGAAGTTCTCCATGCCCAACAAGCACCACTTCCTGGTTGACCTGTCCCCCTTCGGCCAGGACAACCCCAATGAAGTCTTCTTCGCAGCAGACCGCCCCTACGGCCTGATCGAAGCGACAGTCACCCGCGAAAACGCCAGCGATGCCGGCAACGTCTGGGAAGGCGTTGCAGGTTTCTGCTAGAAACACCCGGCATTTCCGCCAGCACTAAGCAGGCAGGCGGGGGACCCACTCCCCCGCCTGCCGCGGCAACACCCCCAGTGCGTTGCCGTTTTACCAGGGTAAGCAGACAAGGAGGTCCGCTATGACCAAGAATTCACGATCCGCAGCCGTAGTTTCCACCAGGCCAGAGGATAAAAAACTAGGAATCGGGGCAAACTTTGCCTATGGATTCCAGCACGTTCTAACCATGTACGGCGGCATCGTGGCCGTGCCATTGATTGTTGGCCAGGCCGCGGGCCTGGCATCGGCGGACATTGGACTGCTTATTGCCGCGTGTCTATTCATGGGCGGCCTCGCTACCCTCCTGCAGACCATTGGTGTACCGTTTTTCGGTTCCCAGCTCCCCCTCGTCCAAGGCGTCTCATTCGCCGGCGTGGCCACCATGGTGGCGATTGTCAACGGCGGCGGAGGATTGCAAAGCGTCTTTGGTGCAGTGATTGTCTCCTCGGCGGTCGGCCTGCTGATCACGCCCATCTTCTCCAAGATCATCCGCTTTTTCCCCCCGGTGGTCACCGGCACGGTCATCACCGTCATTGGCTTGTCGCTGATGCCGGTTGCCGCAAACTGGGCCATGGGCGGGAACAGGACAGCTGAAAACTACGGCAGTGTCGCCAACATTGGCCTCGCCGCCGTCACCTTGGCCATTGTGCTGCTCCTGAGCAAGGTTGGCAGCAGCACCATTTCACGGCTTTCCATCCTGCTGGCCATGGTCATCGGCACACTCATTGCCCTGGCAGTGGGAATGGCTGACTTCTCCAAGATTGGCGAGGGCTCGATTGTTGCCTTCCCGACCCCCTTCCACTTGGGCATGCCCACCTTCCACATTGCCGCCATCATCTCCATGTTCATTGTTGTGCTGGTGATCATGGTTGAAACTTCGGCCGATATCCTGGCAGTTGGCGAGATCGTGGAAACCAAGATCGACTCGCGCCGCCTTGGCGATGGCCTGCGCGCCGACATGGCCGCCAGCGTTGTTGCCCCCATCTTCGGCTCCTTCACCCAAAGCGCCTTCGCCCAGAACGTGGGTCTGGTGGCCGTCACGGGAATCAAGAGCCGCTTTGTGGTGGCCGCCGGCGGTGTCATCCTGGTGGTGCTGGGTGTTCTTCCCATCATGGGCCGCGTTGTGGCAGCAGTGCCCACGCCTGTGCTCGGTGGAGCCGGCATCGTCTTGTTCGGCACGGTGGCTGCCAGTGGCATCCGCTCGCTCTCCTCCGTGAGCTACAAGAACAACATGAACATGATCATCGTTGCCACGGCCATCGGCGCCGGCATCATCCCCATCGCCGCACCCACGTTCTACGACAAGTTCCCCAGCTGGTTCGCCACCATCTTCCACTCCGGCATCAGCTCTGCCGCCGTCGTGGCCATCCTGCTGAACCTGCTGTTCAACCACTTGAAGTTCGGCAACTCTGAGAACCCCTCGGTCTTTGCCGCCGGAACTGACCGGCAGGTCAGCCCCGAGGTGCTTGAATGCCTCCTGGATGGCGACCGTTGCGAAAACGGCAAGCTCATCGATGCCAACGGCAACGAGGTGCTCATCACCAGCCAGATTCCCACCACGCCCGCGGCGGCCGGTTCCACACAGGAACGTGCCTCCGCCTCGCCCCCGCTCCCTGCGGAGACGGCGGCCAAGCCCAACGCCAAGCATTAGCGTTTTCCCGCCCTGAGTGGGCCGGCGGTTGCCTCCTTTGGGAAGGCGGCCGCCGGCCAACTTGGGGCCTTGGCTGTGCTTCCTGGGGGCTAACCGCGGCCCACAAACGGCATCCCGGCGGCTGTAATGACCAATTGGCCAATGCTGGCGCTGGCCGGAAGCCCGGCCATGAACAGCACTGTCCGGGCCGCCTCCTGAACGGGGAAGGTCGGCTCCACCACCAGGCTGCCGTTGGCTTGCAAAGCACCGGTGGCGACATCGAGCTCGGCCATGATCTCCGTCTCTGTGTTTCCAATGTCGATCTGGCCGGCACTGATCCCAAAGGCCCGGCCATCGAGCTCAAGGGACTTGGTCAAACCGCTGATGGCATGCTTGCTCACGGTGTAGGCCACGGATTGTGGACGTGGCGAGTGGGCGGAAATGGAGCCATTATTGATAATCCGGCCTCCCTGAGGTTCCTGGGTCTTCATGGTGCGCACGGCTTCGGCAGCACAAAGCATGGAGCCCGTGAGGTTGACCGCCAAGGTTTCATTCCAACCGGCCAGGGAAATCTCATCAACGGCCCCCGAGGGGCCGAAGATGCCGGCATTGTTGAAAAGGACGTCCACCCGGCCAAAATGCTGCAGGGCGCGGGCAAAAAGCGCCTTCACCTGCTCGGGGCGGGTAACGTCCGTGGGAACCAGCAGCACCTTCGGTCCACTTGCAGCGCTGGCTTGAAGTTCCGATTCCCGCCGGCCCGCCAGAACCACCCGGTAGCCGGCAGAAATGGCTTCACGCGCCACGGCACGGCCAATTCCTGATCCAGCTCCGGTGATCAGCATGACTTTGCCGTTGCTGGACGCTAAGGGCCCCCCGTTGCTGGTTGACCCGTGATCGTTGTTCACTTGCACTCCTCGCTGGCGGCAGTTTCCCCCACCTTTGCCTCCGGGAGAAAAGTCCAAGGAGGGATAATTAGTTCTTGCTATATGAAAGTCACAGTAGAAGTCCGGTTAATCAGAGTCAAGATGACTCCTTCGTGACGGTTGGGGGATGCGCTCCCCCGTCCCCTAATGTCACAATATTCTCAACAGACAATATTTATTTTTCGTAGGACGATAATTTTACGAGACTTCTGATCCCAGACAGTCTCCCCAGCCTGCCCCGCCTGCCAGTAAACCCTGACAGGCATGACAACGCCGCCTCACTCTCACGGCGGCATGCGAATGCAATGTGGAAAGTGGTAACAATGCTTCAGCGAGACGAAAATTCCCATATCCGTAGTGGGTTGACCAATCAGCTGCCTGATCGTGATCCGGAGGAGACGGCCGAGTGGCTTGAGTCTTTGGATGCGTTGATTCA